>JBCCQC010000125.1:0-9226 GCA_039024535.1 Chloroflexota bacterium | reverse complement strand
TGTTGGGTTCATATTGCTTACCCCGAAGTGTGGAAGACCCCGATGAATACAGTTACTTCAAAGCCACGCGGACGCATGTATGGGCACTCATTGTGCAGAAGCCAATCATCAAGGTGCATCCACAGCGCGATTCATGCAGTTTTTATGGTGCCCTTGACCTGCAAACGGGTCGAGACATCGCCAGTCGTACTCCCGTGCAAAACAGTGAGATCCCCGCCAACTTCCTCATGCAGCTACTCATGCTCTACCCCGATCGTCCCATACCGCTCTTGATGGATCGTGCTTCCTTGCATTACGGTGAGGTGCGCCAGCTCATTGAGGCCACCGATCGCCTCGAGGTGATGTATTTTCCAACAGCTTGCCCAGACCTCAATCCACAGGAACACATTTGGGCGCAGGCACGCGACGCGATCAGTCACAATCACGGCTACACCGACTTCGAAACTCTGCTGGATGATTTTGAGACTTTTCTGAATGAGACTCCCTTCCAGACCAATTTCATGCAGAAGTACGCATCATGGGTGACCTAATCCATTTATCCATTAGCAGGAGAACTCAGTACTTGCTGATACAGTGCCAGCACATCCTGTACCGCGACTTTCAAGCATACATTCACATGGGTGGTAACATCACGCCACTGTTCCAAACGATCATAAACGGTCTGTCCGCTGCAAAGTCCTTCAGTTTCCACATATATTGGGATGGACTCGATTTGAAACAGGTCACGCCGAACAAGGCATATGGTAGCGGTGGGGTCATGAAGATAAATCCCATGGTTGAGTTCATAATCACGCTGAAAGTACGACTGGTAGACAGGCATTATGCGCTGGAGAATTTCTGCTTCTGGTGTGCCTTGCCCAAACAGATTTTGCAGATAATCCTCCGACAACGAGACGCTGTGCGTGACATCCAATCCGATCATTGTGACGGGCCAACCCGCACCAAACACAATCGCAGCAGCATGAGGGTCATTCCAGATGTTTGCCTCTGCAACAGGCGATGCGTTGCCAGGAACCGTAGCAGCACCACCCATAATGACAACCTCGTGGACGTTTTCTGCTACGCGCGGCTCTAACCGCAATACCAGCGCCAGGTTAGTGAGTGGCCCCAGTGCCAGTAGCGTTATCTTTCCGGGTGACGCCATTACCTGCTCTACGATGAATGCCGCCGCAGTCTGGCTGATGGCAGTAGACGTTATCGGGGGCAGTTCGTGTGCAATATTCCCGAAACCATCCTCACCATGAACCGCTTTCCCGGTGGAGCGGGGCGCGATGATTAGTGGTCTGGCGGAACCCTGAGCAACAGGAATATCGGTGTGTCCTGTAACATCCAGCAAGCGCAGCGCATTGGCGGTGCAGTGGCTTACGTCTGTATTGCCGAAAACAGTGGTCAACCCGATGACGCGCATATCCGGTGAGCGCAGCGCGTAGAAGATTGCCATGGTGTCGTCTACACCGGGGTCTGTATCGATAATGACTTCGGGAATCATGTGTCTTCGTGCTCCTGATTATGTAGAGGATACGCATCTTCTGCGGGCGAGTTACTCCAGCTTTGTAGCGTCTGCCCACCGTCAATCAGCAGGCTGGCGCCGGTAATGTGCCGGGCATCGTCCGATGCCAGAAACGCTACCGTTGCCGCAACATCCTCCGGCTGGCCCACACGCCGCAATGGGATACGTCTGGCGAAACGACCAAAGAATTTCTCCCATGCTTGCGGGTCATCGGTTCCCTGGCGAAAGCTCAATTGCGTCTGGATAATCCCCGGGCACACAGCATTCACACGGATGTTGTACCCACCTAATTCCAGAGCGAGGTTGCGTGCCATGGCTTTGACGGCTTCTTTGCTCATCATATACGGCCCTGACCCATCAATGGTATCCCAACCGCCAGTAGACGAGCCCATCAACACGATTGAGCCGCCTTCACCCTTTATCATTTGAGCAACAACCGCTTTACACGTTAGCACCATTCCACGCAGGTTGATTGCCATTACATCGTCCCAGATAGACATGTCCATATCAGTAAATCGTGTTTTGTGCCCACCAATGCCCGCATTGGCGAACACCACGTCCAATTGACCAAACGTTGACACAGCAGCCTGTACCATTGCTTCACAATCAGCAGCAGATGTCACATCAGCTCGGACGGCGTGGGCACGTCCGCCACCTGCTACAATCTCCTGCTGAACGGCTCCGGCAACATCAGTGTCAATGTCGGCGATGACGACTGCACCGCCCTCCTGTGCAAAACGATGCACCGCTGCACGCCCGAGGCCGCTGCCAGCACCCGTTACCAGTACCACTCTGTCTTTAAACCGCTCCATGTGATGCCTGTGCCTCAAGGATGATCTGTCGCTGTGCGGGTGGTGTGTTTCGGCTCTTACGTACAACAAGCTGACCGTCAATTACTACGGCGGAAATACCCGGCGTATCACCAATGGCGAGTGTCTCCAGTGCATCACCGGCACGGGTTCCTACAGGCGCATCCATCAAAACAACATCTGCTTCCAGTCCTGCTTCTATGCGTCCGCTCGGCAGGTCATATAGCCGTGCCGTTGTGCCAGTTGCCATCGAAATGACCTGCTGTGGTGGCACATCTCCCAATGCACTTACCCAACTGATTGTTCGCAGCATTCCCAGCGGAATTGTCCCTGTGCCACTGGGCATATCTGTGCCGATAATTACACGGTGCAGGGCGTTATGCTGTTTTGCCAGGGCAACAATTTGCGGGATAATCGCTACGTTGCCACACTGAATGATTTCTAAAGCGGCATCCGTTTTCGTGATGATCTGTTCAATATCTTCCAGCGTTGGGGCTGTTGGGCCGCCGTTCAGATGCGATGCAACGTCGGGTTTCACCATCATGGCATGTTCGGCACGGATAGCGTCACTGCCGGGGATGGAAGCACCGCCAATGTGCATCATGACCGTCATGCCAGCACGCTTTGCCCACTGTACCATCTCGGTCACTTTTTCCCAGTCGTGGTAGCCACCCAGACCAACCTCGCCCAGATGACGAACGCCCGCTGTCGCCATTTCCTCAAAATCATCTTCCGTCAGTCCCTCCTGTAACAGCAGTCCACCTCCCTGAACCTTTACACCGGAGGGGCGAAACTGTGCCCATGATTGGGCCGTGACGATAGCAAGTGATCTGGTACCCAGTGCGCCTCGTGGTCGCCCCGGCATGTGGACTTCGCCAGCAGAGATGATACGTGTCACACCACCGTGCAGGCAGCTATCGATGAGATCTACTACCTTTTGACGGGGGGTATAATCACCAATGACCGGGTGAAAGTGTGAGTCAATCAGTCCGGGTATAGCAGTTGCGCCGTTGGCATCAATCGTTGGGGTGCCCTCAGGTGGTATGAGGCTATCGTGATTGCCGATGGCGGTAAATTTGCCATCTTCAATTAAAATGGCATTACCTTCCAGTAGTGGCGTTTCGAAATCACCCGATGCGATCTGGCTCAGGTTATGAATGAACAGGTCACCCGTCATTCTGGTGCTGCCTCGGCTCTGAACTGTTCAAATGAATCCAGCACAGTCTCCAGGTCTGTGACGACCCCATAGTGTGTGTCGATGTCGTATAGATGAACCTCTTGAGCTTCTGGACTGGTTGCCATCACACAATCACGCGGGACAATGACATTGTATTGGAGGAAGTATGCATCATTGACAGTGGAGCGCACACAGATGTTGGTCACAACGCCGGTGACGATAACCGTTGTGATACCGCGTTCGCGCAGCGACATATCCAGCGATGTTTGCGTGAACCCGCTGTAACGCCGCTTGTGAACAATAATGTCTTCGTCTTTTACTTCGAGTGCTTTGACGATTTCTGCACCCCACGTCCCCTGAATGCAGTGCGGGGTGCGCATCTGGAACAGCGAATCGTCGGGGCGAAGCCACTGGTTCAGGAAAAACACTTGAGTTCCGGCACTGCGTGCTGTTTCAAGCAGGCGCTGATGCGGTTCATAGAGCACATCGCCGCCTTCAAGTACCATCTCGCCACCTTCTTCGAAAAAATCGTTCAGCATATCAACAACAAGAACGGCTGTTTTTGTCGGCTCAAACTGAACCAGCTTCGGTTGACCGGACTGTTTTTCTGAGAATGTGTTTTCTACATTGGACATAATTGCTCCTTCCTGAAAATGGATAACATCTGTTGTGGGTTTTGTGCTACGTCGTCAGGTCAGTCCGTCTTCTCCTTGAACCTCAGAGAGTGCCAGCCCGCCCACACGGGGGTGTGGTCTGCCGCCATCGGTGATGGCAATGATGACGACAATTTCATCTGGTCGGGGTGCATCTGGCAGGCGGACTTCCATTGCGTCGAAGTGGCTGCGAACTTTCATTGCGTCTTTGTAATGTAACGGCACGTCAATCGCCGTTCCAGCGGCCCCGGCTTTTTTGGCAGAAGGGATAATCGCTTTACCACCGTTGACTGCTTGCCGCAGGGGGGCGCCAAGCCGAGGATGCATCAGCGCGGCGGCATGTTCCAGTTCGCCATTTAGCCCGACGATAACCGCTTTGCCGTAGCTGTGCGGCTCAGAATCGAGCCGGTCGGCAGCGGCTTCCCCCAATAGCTTGCCAAGCTCTGCCCCTGCTTCAATAAGCTCCGTCAGTTCTTCAACGTATTGACCCGCATATGGGTTCTTGATGACAGCCGCCGCTGCCACACGCCGCACCGGGTTTGCCAGAGGTCGGAATCCTTCTTCGTAGATTGTGTCTGTCACAACGCATAAACGTAGTAGTTGCATAGGGCTTCTGCTTTCTATGTCTTTTTATGGTTCAAGGTACATTTCCCATGAATAGGCAGGTCTGTAGCCAAGCATCTGATGCGCTTTGCTCCAATCGAGCAGGGATTGATTGCCGGTGAATCCCTCACGAATGGTGGCACCGGGATAGAACTCCTCAATCAGGGGGGCAGTCGGCTGGTTCATGAAACTGTTTGCCGCACTGATGAAAAATGGCTCGTGACCTTCAATATCAGCCTCCAGTGCGAGTTGTGTTGCCTGCGCTACATCTCGTGAATCCACATAGCTCCATAGATTCGTTGCACCGAACGCAGCATTACCTTGATGGGGTAGTAGCTCCGCTTTAAATGTTTCAGGCGTATGTATCCACGGGGGGCGCAGGCTAACGACACTCACTTTGCCCTGTGTTCTGCGGACGCAGGCCGCCGCGATTGCTTCCCCCATGTATTTGGAGAGTGCATAGGCATCTTCTGGCCGCTGGGGATGTGTTTCGTCAATTGGCACGAATTCCGGGGCAAGTTCAGAATATGAGAATGGGAATCCCAATACGGATACGCTGCTGATGTACACAACACGCGGGATTTCCAGTGTAGCTGCCACTTCGAAGACGTTGAAAGCCGTCATCGTGTTCACGCGGTAAACCTCAGCCGGAGCGTGATAGATGGGTCTGGGAATAGCAGCTAGATGGACAATCGCCTGTGCATCGGCACATACACTGAAAAGCGCCCCCAGATCTTCACAGTCAACCAGCTTATAGTTTATCTGGCCCAACGGTGAGGGAGAGCGATCAATGCTGATGACATCGTAGCCCTGTGCCACCAGTTGACTGACGATGGCTGTCCCGGTATGGCCGCTGCCACCTGTGACCACTACGCTCATATACCGGGGTTCTCCACTGGCTCCATCCATGTAGGGCCGCCCACAGTCGTTACACTGAGATGTGACATGCTATTGCCAGCAGTTGCACCATGCCAGTGCTTCTCTCCGGGGGGGATGTAAATTGCATCTCCTACACGTGCAATGAAAGTTTCTCCAGCTTCGTTACCAAAGCGGCACTCGCCAGCAGTGATATATAGAATCTGCTCACCGGGGTGAGTGTGCCAGTGTGTAATCGCCCCATCTTCAAAGTTCACCATTGCTAAACGGACGCCACCCTCTTGCTGCATCGTCAGGATGCGTTCCAGGTGGGCGCTGCCGCCAGAAACATGTTCGTTTGTGCCGCCCTCGCGGGCATCTGATGTAATATGAATCATGATTGTTACTTTCTCGTATCGTGTCTCAAAAATAGAGCGACCCGGCGATAAGGTATGCCCCCAGTAAATACAGTGATACAGCGGTGCCGAGGGCGATGTACGCACGCAATGGTGCGCCGCGCATTTCACCATATGCCACACCCCAGAACTGCGCCCATAGCCCTGCTGTCATCCCGAGGGGCCATGCAATCGCCGCGCTGATTTGCGCTGTGCCAAACGCATGAATGATGTTCCCGCCATAGTGAAAAAGCCCGGACATCACCCCCCAACGGTGAATGTTCCAGCGGGCCGCCCATACCAACCCCCACTGCCCCCGACGGGTCAGATTCACGCCACAGGTGAGCAATGCCCCGCTAAAAGCACCGGTTGCCAGCAGCTCTATAAATGGCAGCACGGGCAACCCGCCTGCCTGCGTGCTGGAAGCTAAACCGTAGGATAACCCCAGGGTGTAAGCGGGAATAAACAGGCTTGCCACCACTGCCAACCCCAACCCGCGCCACAGATCGCGGGGCTTTTGTGGCACACCATGACGTGAGCCACCGCCAGAAACGACCGACATGCGCAGCCGACCGGCAAGTAAACCCATCATCACAGCGGCGAACAGGATACCTGTTGCGAAAAGCAAACGTGCCGCAGAAACACCTGCTGGAATCCCGCCAATCAGTATCGAAATCGTGGTTCCGCCGAACAGATTGACTGAGGATTGAATGGGCTGTGCGAGTGATAACCCGAGGAGGTTCATTACCACCAGCGATAAACGCAGGCCAATCACATACCCCATTCCACACAACAGCGTCACCCAGATACGGCTGGCATCCACGGTAAACTGTGCGGTGATTGTCTGTGCAAGGCCGCGCCCATTTACGGCCAGGCCCACTACCCACACGAACACTACCGAGAATGTGAGTGTCGTCATCAAGAAACCATCCAGCGGGTAGTCCCCGAGGTGTTTGAGCGAAACAAACCAACTGCCCCATAAAAACGCCGCAGAAAGCGACATACCCACTGCGATACTCGTCGTCATGTACTCTCCGATTCCCGTAGCCGGGGGAGTGGTTCATCGGTAACAATCCATAACGCCTGTGTGGTGAGGATCGCAATAAACACCTGTAGAATCAACAGCACCGGGCCCAAAAGCACAATCGCCACAATATTGATCCCGACTAACAGCAGCAACAGCAGCAGCGTGTAAACAGGGGATTTGCCGACTAACTGGAAGGCAAGCTGCAAAACGCGCAGGGGTGCTAGCTCCTTGCTGGCAACACAAACGGGGTAGATATACGGCTGGCAGGCTAACCACCACAACAGCGCATAAATGCCGACGACAGCAACGTAATTCAACAGTGCGATTGATGACGTGAACCAGAACCATGTCGCAAACAGAATTACGGCGCCACAGAGTAAGTTCAACAAACCAACGGCAGTTCCCCGCCAGAAATGTTGACGGAAACCCTCAAAGAACGCCTGCTGAATAGTGTATGCGCCGTCAATCTGATCCAGCACCCACGCCCGTACCGCAAAGTACACCCCGCTGGATGCCGCCCCCGCCGTAACAATGGGGAGTGTGAAAAGTAACCCCAGCAGATTGAGCCTGAGCCATACTGGTAGGTCGCGGTACAGCCCCGCCATGCTATAAAACAACAGTGCGATTGGGTCTAGCTCAAATAAACGGCGGTTCATGAAACACCCTTACTGACCCGCCGTGTGCCCCGGCGGCGCTGCACCATGCTCATTACACCTGCTACAAGCGGCAACAGCGACAGTAGATAGGGGAGCCATGCACGTGTCGTCAGCAGCGCACGAACCTCGCGTTGGCTGCCGGGGATAGAGTTACCTGCATCATCCAGCAGTTCAAACTGTACCGGCGCATTAACGCTGACATCCACCTGAAAGCCATCAAACGTTGGCTGTTCGCTCACACTCTCATCCCACGGAATAATGTCATATCCACGCGAATCACGCACCAGTTGGCGCACATAGTAGGATGAGAGGCTCACCTGTTCACTGACGGTTCCCTGCTCAAGACGTGCTCCAGCATCGGTAAGCGGTTGATGGGGTATCCATAGCACCCGGTTGGTACTGCTTGCGCTCCCTTGCGGATTGTTCATGCGGTAATGGGCGTGTGCTGGAACTGCACTTGCCTCGTGGGGGCGCAAATAGAGTGTCGTGCCGTGTGGCGCGTAGATGGTACTGTTCGGTCGGCGGGATTCTTCCGGGCGTGTCCAGCGTGATTGTGGTGTCACCCCGTACGACACGCCTGTTGCTGACGGTTCGAACATGACAAGGCGCTTTTCGCTGCCGGGTTGAGCAGTGCCATCCGGTAGAACCATCCGTATTTGATAGGTGCCCGCTGGCAAAGACACAATGTAACCTGCAATCGGGTCTGTACTGAACAGCGAAAATGGGATGGGTGGCCGGGGTTGGGCTGGCAGGTCTTCTTCAGCAACAGTGCCCGGCGGGTTATTACGAACAATCTCCCGCATTTGCTGTTCCCATGCCTGCTGTGCCCGGTAATAGGCAAATGATGCTTCCCGAAATGCATCCTGCTGCTGCTGGAAAGTTGCAAACGCTGTTTCAGCTTCAGCGCCTCCGATCAGGGTAACAGTATCGGTTATGTTGTCAGCATCATATTGGATAACGAAATCGGTCAGGGGAATTTCCGCAACGACGCGCCCCCCGCGCGTGATCTCCAGATTCCCGGCCACAATTTCATTTTTCTGCGCCCAATCTGCCAGATACTCATTCGTGAGTGACCAGTAGTAAATCAACGTTTCACGCGGGGCTATTGCGTGCTCACGCCCCGCCAACAGGTAAATCGTGTCAACATTGGGTGTAACCACACCACTGTTGTACGCTTGCCCATCATAGTAGGTCGTCGCATAGACAAAACTTTCCTCACGTGGGAAGTTATCCTGCTGGGCATGGGCATTATAGCCAACAGCCATTGTAACGATTGCCAGGACCGATAAAAGAGTAGCTCGCATCAGCGTGCCCCTACCTGCCGCAACCGGGCCACACTCAAGCCGAACAGAACTATAGACTGCACAAGCATAACCCCTGAGTGAACCAGTGCCTGTAATGGACGTGCATCCAGCAGATTGTTAGTCAGTTGCTGTAGTTGGGCATAGGGGGATACCCACCCGATCACATACGTGATCTGGCTCAGTACCGTTCGCAGTGTTACGAGGGGGTCTGTACTGGTGGCACCTGCTGGTGGCGGG
>JBCCQC010000124.1:0-9245 GCA_039024535.1 Chloroflexota bacterium | reverse complement strand
GAAGCGGGGTCGCTTTCGCGGGTTTTCGCATAGCAGAGCGAAATCCGATATACTTTCTGTGCGGGCGGGTTTTCGTCCGTCAGGCTGCCCGGAGAGCAACCGTGCCCAGCGTGGGGGTTCCTTCAATAATGAAGCGAGGAACACCCGTTGTGCTCAGCGCAACAATAACAATCCCAACAGGAACAACAATAACAATGGTGTTCGGGTGTTGTTGGTCGGCTCCCATACCCCTCTCACCCTTCATGAGGTGTGCTTGCTCCGGCGGGTGCAACGGGCAGCAGTCTCCCCACAGGCTGCTGCTACCAACAGTGTCGGCTCTCTACGGACGGTCGGCTGCGGCGAAGGCAGAGGGATAGCGCCGGGATAGTCTGGTCTGTACACAGCAGTCGCCGTTACGGGGCAAACGGCAGTGTCAGGCATATATAAAAACCGGGGGGTAGCCTGGATTCGCTCCCGTTATCCCCGCCCTTTTGCTCTGGTCTGCTTAATCCAGCCACCGAGTAAGCGCCCATTTTCTTCGACCATGCGGCTCACATGCTCGTACTGTCCGTTATTAATCCACTCCATGCGGTGAATGAGGCGCAGGTAGAAGCGCAGTTTGCTCAGGTGGGCATCGGCACTTTGCAGGTAGGTTAAACGCTGACGCGGGTGGGCATTGGCATCGTGCAGCGCCTCCTGATAGTCCAGCAGGGCATCACCCATGCGCTGTGATAGTGTTGTGCGATAAGCAGTCGGGAAGCGTTGAAGTTTTGGCACTAGCCATACCATCAGATCAAAGCAGCGTGTAAAAATCACCATATCGTCGGACATTGTGCAATCCTTTCATGTTTGATCGAGTCACAAACTGGGATAACCTGCTGCTGGCGCACCGTAAAGCGGCAAAGGGCAAACGCGGTGAGCAGCCTGCGGCACGGTTCGAGTATCTCGCCAGCGACCATCTGATAACGCTTCAGCGTGAACTGCGTCACGGAAGCTACCAACCCGGTGAATACACACATTTCACCATCCACGAGCCGAAGCGACGTAAAATTTCTGCCGCACCATTTGCCGATAGGGTTGTCCATCATGCACTGTGCAACATCATAGAGCCAATCTTTGATGCCCGTTTTATTCCGCACAGCTATGCTAACCGCATCGGCAAGGGTACACACGCCGCACTGGATACGCTTCAGGTGTTTGCACGACGTTATCAATACGTGCTGCGTATGGACATTGTGAAGCACTTCCCGTCACTGGATCATGCGGTATTAAAGCGGGAGATTGCGCAGGTAATTGAGGATAAGCAGGTATTGCGGCTCATTGATAAAATACTCGCCAGCGGTAAGGGTGTGCTGCGCGATGAATACACGATGGTATACTTCACCGGTGATGACCTATTCGCACTGCATCGAGATAGAGGGCTTCCAATTGGCAATCTTACATCGCAGTTCTGGAGCAACGTGTATGTATATGAATCCATTGGATTGGTTTGTCGTGCGCCAACTGGGATGCGCCGCATTTTGCAGGTATGTCGATGATTTTGCGCTGTTCAGTGATAGCAAACGCGAACTTTTACAGTGGCGAGAGGCGGTGATACAACGGCTGGCGCAGATGCGGCTCACCTGCCATGAGGCGCAAGCACAGGCAATGCCCTGTTCAGCAGGGATTCCGTGGCTGGGATTTGTGGTTTATCCCACGCACCGCAAACTGAAGCGCCGCAATGCGGTAAACTTCACCCGCCGCTTTGAGCATAACATTGACCTATACCAGAACGGGGACATTACGTTTGCGGAACTGGACGCGAATGTGAAGGGGTGGGTAAATTTTGTGCGCTATGGCGACACATGGGGATTGCGCACCCACATCTTTGACAATCACCCCATCAAAATCCCGCCGGACAGTGATATTTCACTATAACCCGCGAAAGCGACCCCGCTTCGCGGGGACAGAGGGGCGGCATTGCCGCCCAGAGGTGCCCTTCGGGCACTTTCCAGAGGCTCAGAGGGCAGAGGACGGTGCTTTGCACCTATCAGATAACAGAGTTATTAATAGGGGAGCCGACCAACAACACCCGAAAACCATTGCTATTATTGTACCAGTAGGGATAGTAATCGTGGCGCAGAGCACAACGGGTGTACCCCGCTTCAGAATTGAAGGAACCCCCACGCAGGGCACGGTTGCTATTAGTATCATCAAGACCGATCTGATCATAATTACTAAGTTCATTCAGACACCACTCCCACAGGTTGCCAGCCATGTCCAGCGCACCGCACACTGCCTCACCGTGCGGGTACATGCCAACTGCCGTGCTGCGATTCTGTATCCCTGCTTCTTGGGTGTTGGCACGCGGGTGCTCGTCCCACTCACCCCACGGGTATTCCCGTGCTCCTGTGCCGTTCTGTGCTGCCCACTGCCACTCCCATTCCGCCGGCAGTCGGATTTCCCAGTTAGTACCCTCATCCCCTGGCCCCTTCTCCCTCGTGGAGAAGGGGGATTCTGCGGCGACCTGTATTTGGATCAAGACCTGTTCCAGATTGTTAAACACTGTCTCATTGCTCACACGCAGCACACGCAAACCCAGTGCCTCAAGTGACTGCTGTCGCCATTCATCTTCTTGCTGCTGCTGCCGATGAATGCCACCGTCAACCTCAACCACCAGTTTTGGATCATAACTGAAAAAATCGACCACAAATGCGGTTCCGGCAACCGGATGTTGACGCCGGAATTTCAATCCATTCAACTGCCGATTTCGCAAACATGACCACAGGATTTCCTCGGCGGGTGTCTGCCGCTGGCGCAGTTCCCGCGCCACATCAACTATCACTTTCGCCGCCATCGCCCGGTAATCCATAAGCCCCTCTCCAGTGGGAGAGGGGTTTGGGGTGAGGGCATCATGTCCCTCTCCAGTGGGAGAGGGGTTTGGGGTGAGGGCTTGCAGCTCATCAAACACCCCGTATTCACGGTACTTCACTGTCAGCCATCTGGTGAACGCCACTGCCTGATACCATGACACTGAATCACGCGGCGCATTGGGGCTGGCGTGGGTGGCAGTACGCATATCCTGTTTAATGTATTCACCCATACCGTCCCACCATGTTTCGTTTTCAAAGCCATCCAGCGCATTCAAAAACACATCAAACTGTTGGTGCGTTACGAGATACTTTGCTATTTTGAATGATTGTACGGGCAATGCAGTGCCTTCAATGTCGATGCTGGCATCATCCGGTACATTCACATCACACCACACAATGTCCGGCAGTCCATCTGGGCGTAGTCCCACACCCGGTCGCGTGTCGCCAATATCGGCAAGCCGCTCACCGATGGCATAACGGCGCGTGTGAGTCGTTGTTATGTCTTCCAATTCGCGCACCAGCCGCGCCACTTCTGGCTCAATGAATGCCTCAATCAGGTCACGGTCGTCCAGCAGCACTTTTGCACGCTCGTCTAACCGTCCCCACATGGCATGTACCAGCACCAGCCGTTCGTGGTTCCACCGGAAGGTATCGGGGCGCCCACGGTTATCCCAGTCATGCGCTCCGGCACGCACCTGCCGCAGCAAAATCAGGTCTTCCTGCGCTTCCTCAATCCATTGAACAAGCCGTGTCCAGCTTCGCAGCAGCGCCTCATGTGCCACTTCCAGCGTCCCCCTACTGGAAACCAGCAGGCGTGCATCCACAAACACGTCAATCAGAGTCGCCATATCGTCGGGCAAGTCATCTCGGCTCACCGTCCAGCGCTGGCGGGTGGCAACGCCGCGCTCATCCACACTCACCAGATAGCGGAACACACGCCCCAACAGCGCTTCTTTCTCCTCGTCTTTGCCAGTCAACTGCTTGAATGCTTCTTCGGCACGCTCACCAATTGCGCCCTGTACGCCTTCCAGCGCCTTATACACCGCTGATGTAATTTTGCCGTTCTCAGCGCGGTGGTAGAGTTCGTCCAGTGCGTAGGCGAGCAGCGCCAGTCCGCCGGGTTCGGTGCCCGTATCGTCCAGAATTTCTTCCGGGAGTCCATCTTCAAAGGTCAGCCCGGCACGCTGTGCGGGTAAGGTAATCATCTGGAACAACGCACCCAGTCGCGGTGCTGCCAGTGTATACATGCCCTCGTTCAGCAGGGTGTTTAGCCGTCCGTAGGCAATAAAGTGGTGAATGAAGTCAGCACGCACCGTCACCACCACGCGCAGGTTATCCGCGTCATTCGCTGCCACCAGCATATCCATAAACGGTCGGCGATAACGCTCCTCAATCACAGTGAACATCTCCTCAAACTGATCCACAAACATCAGGAAGAGAGTATTCGGGTGTGCTGCTGCCAGTGCCTCTGATAGATAGTCAGGTGACTGCTGAAGCTGTTTGGCAATCGCGCCGCGTTTCTCCGACAGTAAATCATCAAGCTGATCCGCCAGTGCGTAGAACGGGTTCTCATCTGCCTGTTCGTTAGGGGTAAAGCGCAGCCCCGTCCACGTTTCGGTATCCGGGTCGTAGTCGGGCAGATTCCATTGGTCGCTGCCATGAATCGTTTCCCCTTTGCGCAGGCGTGGAATCAATCCGGCACCCACCAGTGAGCTTTTGCCGCTGCCACTCGCCCCGACAACCGCGACAAAGTGCTGCTTGCCCAACAGTTGGGTTAGCTGGTCGGTTTCAGTGCCACGTCCGTAGAAAATGCCCGCATCACGCGGGGTAAATGCCCGTAGTCCGGGGAATGGTGAGCCTTCCCATGTCGGTTCGAGTGCTGCGGGTGCAGACGTGGGGGCAGTTTTCTGGCGTTTCTCCGTCGCCAGTATCTCCAACAGCTTGCTCAGGTGGCGTTCTACATCCTTGCGGAACTGGTCGGTCGATTCGTATTTATTGAAGCCGCGCAGAATCGTATCACCATCGTAGAATGCCTTGAAGAAATCTTCCACCTTCTGGTACTGGGCAAGCTGCTCCTGTGCCTTCGTGATGTCCGTGACCGTAATTGACGGGGGCTGTGTCCGACGGTAGACCAGTACACGTGGCTTAGTCCCGGACTTCTGGTAGCCCTCAAGTGCATTGTGGTATTCCCACTCCGTACCCGATAGATACGACGTGCCATCTTCTTTGGTCATGTCTTGCGTGAGCGGCGTGCCCATCCGTGACCAGAAAATCACGATGACGATGTCACACTCCTCTGGCAGTTCCATTGCCGCGTTCACCGACTCCTGAGGAATCTCATTCGCCATGAAGGGAATGAACTGCCCTGGCGTGTCCCATGCCACCAGATCAAGCGTGATTTGCATCCGCTTCATGAAGGGGTGCTGGTTCATTGTGTCAATTACTTCACGCACAATCGAGCGTTCCATGCCCACATCGCCCGGCGACGACAGGAACACCTTGAAGTGCCGGTTAACCACGTAGTCATCCGGGAATGCCCCCCAGTTAATCGTCACATCTCCCTCAAAGACCTGCGTGCCACCAAAGTTGGCAATTCCGGCAGTTATATTCCCGCCAATGGTGATGTTCTGAACCTGCTCGCGTAGTTTTGGCAACTCATCGCGTAGCAGGGCAATCTGCTCCGATTGATCCAGCAGGCGTTCAGCAACAATCTTGTGCTTGGCGTCTATCGTGGTGTGCAGGATGTCCAGATGCGTTTTGCGGATGACCTCGTGCAGGTCACGACGCAGTTCGTCGCGGGTCAGTGCCTCTTTAATGCCGCTTTCGCCAACTGCATTCAGGACAACCTCGCGCATATCATCCTCGTCCATTGCGTCGCCATTCGCCATTCGGTCAATGAGGCTGCCCAGAGCCTCCACACCCACACCACCAGCAAAGGTTGCCAGCGCCGGGGGCAGCGCATCGGGGCTCATGCCGCTCCCCATCAGGTAGATGGCGCTCAGTGCCGCGCCATAGAACGTAGTCTTTGCCGACAGCTGCGTGGTTGTACTCAGAATTCGGGTAATCGCATTGAGCTTCGGGTCGCTCATCTTGTTCGCTCCACCGGGATCACGTAACACGACAGCGAGTATACCGTCAAGACCCCTATTCAGCACTCTGATTCCTAGGAATCGGGACAAGAGATTGACCCTATCACCCTGCTGAGATGGATGCCAATGATATACTGAAGTAACCATTTACCTGGAGAGCATACCCATATGACACCCGTGCAGTCTGTTCACAATCAATTCCTCGGAATTAATCCGCTGCTTCACGATCAGCTCCAGCTGGATGGTGGCTGGGACAACTTCCATGTCAACCATATCTCGGATTTGACACGCTTTCTCCAGCGTGATCTGCGTGGGCTCGGGTATCTGGCACAGGCGGAACAGTCCCTGCAAATTCGTCGCCGTAATGACACCGTTCGTTCACCCGAGTCGGATGTGACCATTTACGATCCGGTGAAGCGTGAGACAGCAATCGTTTTACCCAGTGGTGGGCTGGCGATTCCAGTGCCAGAACTTCTTCAATTGGATGAAGATGACATCGCAACTTATCGCGCTGTAGGGGTGTATAAAAAGACTTCAGATGGCACACGGGGCGATGCCGTCGCATGGTTAGAGGTACTGTCTCCTACCAACAAGCCCGGCGGTCGCCATGATGCTGCTTACCGCGACAAGCGTACTGCGCTGCTTCAGGCGGGACTGGTGTTTATCGAACTGGATTACTTGAACAATCAGCAGCCAACCATCGCAGCACCCGATCCGGGTACCTATCGGATTCTGGTAATTGACCCGCGACCCGACTGGCTCAGTGGACGAGGGCGCGTTTACCCGGTGCAGATTGACAGGACACTCCCAATTGTGAACATTCCATTGAATGTTGGTGATCTGCTGCAATTTGACTTTGACGCGCCCTACCAGCAGACGTATACCTCGTTGTTCTTCGGGGACACCATTGACTATATCCATCTGCCAGAAGAGTTTGAGAAGCATGACACTGATGATGAGAAGCACGGCTAATGTCACGGCTGCTGACAATCTGCGAACGTGGCGTTGGCGTTACGGATTCTCCCCAATCAATCACAACCATACCGCTGACAGAGGTGAATCAGCGCTGGCGTGTTCAGTAGGATAATCGTCGTCCAGCTGCATTGATGAGATAACAATAGACTGTCTCCCAGACTGCATTGCAACCGAATAAGCAGTCATCTGTTGTTCCTTACCCGCGAATACCGTCTCACCCTATCATCAGATTTGCCCAAAGTTGCTACCAAAATTGCGGGTAAGACTTAGTGAGCATAACATCTTTGTAGGTATAATTAGTACAGATCAAAGACAAATTTTGCAGCTTTAGAGAACACCCATGACTCAAACTGACCACTGGAATCGGCGTACACTCGACTTTATTGTGCCCTACCTTGAACAGGCAAGATCAATTGTTCGCGTCTCAACCGGCTTCTTTACTATTGAGGGCTATAACCTCATCCGTCAATACCTTGATGAAAAGGTTGTTTACCTCTTGGTAGGTTATGATGAGCAGTCTCATGAGCGCCTACGACAAATGCTGATCGATGACATCATGCTTCATCTCAGTCGCTGGGATGAAGCAAATCGACGTGAGGCTGTACTGGATCTGGTCCGAAAACTGAGTGCCGGACAGATGCGCGTGGTCGAAATTGGTGAAGCTGAGATCATCGATGCACGAATCCGAAAACGTGACCATGGCAAGATTTACATCATTGATGATGCGATTGTTCTGGTTGGTTCAAGCAATCTCACTATCGGTGGATTAATTCGCAACACCGAGGGGGTGGCAACAGTAAATGAGGCTGATCGCATTCATGATTGGCTCACCAACTTTGAGCAATACTGGAATGCTAAAGACACACATGACCTGACAGATGAATTGCTGCGAGTTTTGATGGAGTGGTTGGAACTCAATCCTCCATATGATGTTTACCTCAAGACCCTTCTGGCACTGACACCAGAAGATCCCGGTGAGTCGCCGCGTGCCACATACAAGATGCCTGTCAAATATCAGCAGGTCGTCATTGAACGTGTCATCCGGCAACTCAAGGACTGGCGTGGAGCTTTTCTGGTTGCTTCAACTGGACTGGGTAAAACGATCATGGCAACACACACCGCTTTACGCCTATCCAGAGAGGGTGAGATATATAACGTCATCGTCTTCGCGCCAAAGCAGGTACTTCCCAACTGGGAGGATGCGCTGGATAGCGCCGGACTCAATGCACGTTCATTTACGCGAGATCTGCTTGACCGTCCAGCAAGTAAACAGGGTAAAGTCAAAGAGATGCTTAGGATTCTGGAACGTGTGGATGACAAATACATCATTCTCATTGATGAAAGCCATCACTTCCGAAATCAGGAACGCGCTACAGATGGCGTTCAGCGTCGATCCTTTCAACGTCTGGTCAACATTGTCAGTGACAACAATCCACTCGTTCTTTTGTTAACAGCTACCCCGCTGGCAAAGGGAGTCGATGATCTTAATAATCAGCTTTACCTGTTACCCCATACTGCGCCGGATAACCTTGTTACCGAAAGTGGACAGATTGCTATGCCAGGCTTTGATGTTGTTGAGCCTAATGTATGGCGAGTGTCTGAGCATAATGATGAAGAGGATGAGTTCGCGTTCTTTGACAACTTCCGGCAATTACCAGTGTGTACTGTCATCAGCACCTCACAGGTTGCTAAGGCGTTCGCAACGTCTACACCTGACGGTGATTACATTGACTTTGGTGAACAGCGACGGTGGCTCCCTAAAATCGAAGTTCGTAAGGTAAAGGCACCAGTTCCTCTAGAGAATGAGATGAGTTCAGCGCTTGATCGTGGATACTTCAAGCATCATCGTTTTCGTTTTCAGCAGCGCGGCCAGTGGATCATCAGCGAATCCACAATTGAAAAAGAGGCAAACATTGCATGGGCAAGTTCCCCATTTGCTCTGAAGGAGGTTGTGTCCAACACGATTCAGGGCAATTACGATGTACCCTATCGGTATGAAGCGTATGAACGAGAGCAGGTTCTGGGACCCATTCTCGACAAGATTATCAATATGCGCTTTGAAGATGATTTAAAGCTGAAGGCGCTGGTTGTGTTCATCCGACAGTTTCTTGAACAGAAACGCAAAGTCATAGTGTTTACCGAGCGCAGAGCGACAGCCTTTTACATCGAGATGGGGTTACAGCAACTTGTACCTGATGCACGTCTTGCAAGTGTTGTCCACCGATCGTCAAGTGGTGAGTTTGTTCTGAGGACATTCGATGAAGTGTATGAGATGATTCTCAATTTTGCGCCCGAAGCAAACCGTGACCAACTGGGGGATATACCACTCAAAAACTACGACGTATTCATT
>JBCCQC010000123.1:0-9283 GCA_039024535.1 Chloroflexota bacterium | reverse complement strand
TGGGCCAGTAGAACATAATTTTGTGCAGAGTGTTCATGGAATGCTAAACAAGTATCGGTAAAATGGTGCCAGACGCAAGTAACAGGCAGGGATAGTTTAACTTGAGTAATTTGCAGCAACCACAGGTGATTGTGATTGGCGGTGGCCCCGCCGGTTTGACCGCCGCCTATGTGCTCAAACGCGCCGGGATTCCCTTCCGCGTGTATGAGGCCACTGACGAAATCGGCCATACGTGGAACAATCTCTATCCGTCGCTGCGCCTGAACACCACAAAGTGGTATTCGCACATGATTGATACTCCCATGCCGCTGCACTACCCTATTTTCCCCACGGCAAAGCAATATCACCGCCACATGGTAGAGTTCACCGTGCGCCACAATCTACAGGAACACATCCACACCGGCGTGGCCGTTACGTCGCTGCGCCGCACGGGTGATGGCCTGTGGCGGGTGGAAAGTGACATGGGCGTGGATGTTGTCCCGGCGGTGATTAGCTGCACCGGGCGCTTTGGCAGTCCCATCATGCCAGATATTCCGGGGATGGACGAGTTCGAGGGCGAGATGCTGCATGCGCATGACTACCACGGGCCAGAACCGTTCACGGGCCGCCGCGTGATGGTGGTGGGCAATGGGCCAAGCGGCGTGGATATTGCCCCGGAGATCGGGGTGCTGCCCATGCAGCCCACTGTGCTGCTGTCCATGCGGACGGGCATTGTACTGCGCCCGCGTTATCCGCTGGGCCTGCCCAAACACGCATGGATGATCCTGCGTGAGCATCTGCCAGCCGCCATTGGCGAACCGCTGTGGAACTACGTCAGGGACATGAAGTTTGATAATCTGGACGAAGTCGGCATCCGCACGCCGCAGGGTGGTGCGGCCAGCAGTGCCGCCGCCGGGACGCGAGGCCGTGAACTGATTGATGCGGTGCAGGCCGGGCAGGTGAAAAGTGTGCCGGGGCCAGTGCGCTTTTATGGTAAATGTGCAGAGCTGGCTGATGGCAGCACGCACGAACTGGACGCGGTGATTATGGCGACCGGGTACAGCCCCGTGATCTACGATTATCTGGAAGAGCCGGTGCCAGAGAAAGAAGCGCCGGTGCCATGGCCCGTGCGTGACCAGAGCACGTACACACCGTCCGGTGCCGAGGGCGGCGGCTATCCATCGGACAGCGGGCGCGAGGTGAAGGGGCTGCCGGGATTGTATCTGGTGGGCATTTTTTATCAGGGTAAGGGTGCCATGTACAACTTCCGTATGGAATCGGAAATTGCCGTCGCGCAGATCACACAGCGGTTGCAGCATGTGCAGATGCCAGTGACAGATGGCGAGAAAAAGAGGCAGCACGTCACATAAATTTACGGCACATCTGATGTAGCATTGAGCCAATTTATGTTGGTGGTCTGGTACGGTGAAAGTGATACGTTGAGCAATCAGCCATTATATAGATATTAATATTTCTAACATACCGGTTCAGGTATTTCGGTGTATGATGTAAGCATAGCGAAAACACCGCAGGGCGTGCGCGGCCTGCGATCTGATAACACAACCCTATGGGTGGAGGCATGGCACAATGACATCGGCATACGGGCAGGCAGAAATGCACATTGAGGTGCAGCAGGATAGCAGCGTTGCGAATACCTTCATTCTTACGGTTTATGCCGGGTGGACGTGGGATCATGTGGCGATGGCGGCCACGGAAATTCAACGGAAGCGTGAAAGCAGCGATACGGTTCACGTACTGATCGAAATTGAAGGGCCGATCCCCATGCCAGATAGCATCGACGAGATGTCAAAGTACTGGCTGGATACGCACATGAAGCAGCACGGCGGCCTGATTGTGTTCGTCACAGAATGGGCGATGATTGAGTCGCTGTTCCGGCTGGTGCCCGTAAACAAGACCGGCCCGCTGAAAATGGTGCGCTTTGCAAAGACAATGGACGAGGCCCACGCGCTCATCAACGACTGGATGGCCGATTAAAGCCGCCGCTTGATGGCCGCTGCCAGCAGCGGGAACTCTTTCGTGTAGGTTTCCGCTGTGCGCAGATCTGTTGACTGAGCGTTGACAAAGCCGTAAATAAAGCATTCCTCGCGGGTGCCGCGTATAATCGCCATGAAGATGGGTTTTCTGAACATCTTCGCGGCGGCCAGTTCTTCGCGTACATAATCAGATTGTGCCGCCTCCGGTGAGAGCAAACACACCAGTGTGGCCGTGTTGCGTATGGCGCGCTCAATTTCACGCTGCCACTGGGGTGTCCCCTTCTCAATCAATTCATCCGTCCACACGACAAACCCCTGCTTACGCAGGTCATCGCGCACGCGCCGCATGGTCTCGCCGTCCATGCGCTTGTAGCTGAGGAAAATGTGATGCGTTAACCCGCCCTTCAATGGGGGTATTCCCGGTTCCGGGGTGGGAACTACCGGGGCTTCTGGCGCTGCTACCGGGGATTTTTTCCCGGTAGTATCATCCTCAAGCTGCTCCAGCAGACGTGCCAGAGGCTTCTCCGCATTTTCTGGTGGCAGGTACACCGGCGGGATGTATGTCGCCGCTCGTGGCAGGAGCCGCATAAGCGTTTGCGCATGCTTCTCCAGCGCAGGGTTTGACAGGGTGAAATCCCGCGATATTTTCACAGCGAGACGGGTTTTACTGGCATGTGTTTCTGTGACATAGGACAGTGATTGGTGTAGCGTGTCATCTGCGTTGGCGAGAAACGACGCTGAAGCCACCGACAGCACAACAATAAGTGTGTTAGCTGTATCCAGTTTGCGTTGCATCGCGTAATCGAAGGATGCACCACTGAAGTCAACAGCTTCTGCCTCATACTGCTGCTGGTTCAAATAATCTGTGATGGTACGTGCCGCATTGGATGGCCCCAGCACTCCCTCAGCGGTCAGGTCGTGGTAAGCCACTATCACCCGCTTGCCGCTGGTGTCTTCTGTGGCGGGTTGCAGTACAGCATCTACGGTTCGTTTCAGATTCATCATGCCCGTGTCGAAGTTGCCGGTAAAATCCACCGCCGCAACCTTTCTCAGTTCTTTCGGCAGGACAGTCGGGTACAGCATTACCGGGATGATCGGCTTACCCATGATTGCCATCGCTTCGAACTCCATGCGCATACCCCCATAGAGGTCTACGGCACGTCTGGTGACCACAACAATCTGCATGGCCGCCTGCTGGATGACTTCGGAAATCTGGTCGTCACGGTTGCGGCGCGGATCGTAGTCATCGGCATAGAACCACGTGTTATACCCGGCGGCTTCCAGCGCACGGTTGAGCTTTGCGGCGAACTCGGCCTGACTGCGCGGGTAGGACAATAAAATCATGCCGGTGGGAATGTTTTCGGCCCGGTCGGCCAGTACCTTTTCAATCTGGTCAATCAGGCGGGCGGCGCTATCGTCCAGATCATCCATGTTATAGACGGCAAGGGCACTGTCGATTTCATCCGGCAGCATCAATGGCTCCAGCATCAGGGGGATGATAGGCTTACCTGCCGTGTGGAACCGCTTGATCTCAATGCGTACGTTCGGGGAGGTTGTCGCTTTGCTGTCCATGATGACAACCTGCATATCACATCCCTGCATCACGTCATCAGTGTTGGTATTGCTGTCGCCGTGGACGGCGAAAACCCATGCCTCGTATCCGGCTGCGGTCAGTTTATCGTATAGCTGCACGGCAACATCTGCTTGCGCGGCTGCATAGGAAATGAAAATTCTGGTCATGTGTATGCCTCCCACCGAACGCTACAACTATAGCGTATAATAGGGCACAGATGCAGCACGGAGAATCCTCATGGTAGAGAAAACATCGTCCATCCTTTACGTAAAGCACGACGACCACCCTTACATGTATGTGGTTGCAGAAAACGTTTCTGCTGAAGACTACATGGCGCACTATGCACACGACCATCACGAATGGGTGAAAGGATATGTACTCAAGATGACACCTGTAAGCGGTACCCACGACGATAAAGTTCGTTACCTGCGCACTCTGATTGATGCGTATTTCGCCTTCAGGCAGCTTGGCATGACCCGCGCCGAGCCATTCGTACTCAAACTGCCGGAGTCTCGTCGTGAGCCGGATATTCAGGTGATATTAAACGAGAGCCTGCCCCGCCTGACGGAAACCTACATGGAAAGCCCGGTCGATATTTGCATTGAGGTGGTATCGCCGGAGAGTGGGCCGCGTGACTATGGCGAGAAGATGCTGGAATATGAAGCCGGGGGCGTGCGGGAATACTGGATCATTGACCCGGTACGAACACGTGGCATATTCTACCGCCTGAACAACGCCGGACGGTACGATGGCATTACACTGGACGAGGCTGGAAACTATGACACACCGCTGCTCCCGGATTTTGTGCTGAATGTGCCTGCGTTGTGGGGTTCGCCGCTGCCGAACCTGCTGCAAATCATCGACAGTGTGAAAAAGATGGTGGGTGCGTAGGGGGACAGGCTGTGCCTCATCCCCTGTGTGCAACGCAGCAAAAGCCTACCACTCGCCTACAGTCACATACTCCCCGCTAACGTAGTGCCCTGGCTTGCCGTCATACTCAATTTCGTACCAGCCGTTTTGCTCACCCAGCACCACCATAACTAACTCCGTGCTGATGGTTGCCACGCGCCCGTGGTTGATGCCGGGGCCGGTACGCACATTCAACGGTTCTGTGGCACGGATGTACTTGCGCACCTCGGTTACGGTGCCATCGGGGGCAGCTTGAGGCGTGAATGGCTCGGCCAGCAGCGTTTGAATAGCAGCTTCAGTCTGGGCGTACTTGCCCTCGCCAATGTGCATGTAGCGGATGTTCCCGTTTTTGCCGATTAGATACATGGTGGGCCAGTAGCGCTGGTTATATGCGCCCCACGTCAGGCGGGCATTATCCTGTGCTACCGGGTAGGTGATGCCGAGACGATTGATTGCCGCTTCTACGTTGGCCGGGTCGCGCTCATAGCTGAACTCCGGGTAGTGGTCGCCGATCACGACGAGGCCATCGGCGGCGTAGGTTTCGTGCCATTGCTGCACATGGGGGATGGTGCGGATACAGTTGATGCAATCAAACGTCCAGAACTCCAGCAGCACCACACTGCCACGAAGATTTTCCAGACGCAGCGGTGTTTCCGTATTGAAGAAGACGTTATTGCGCAGTTCCGGGGCTTCGCCACGGCTGCGGAGTGTGCTGCGCCCGGACTGGGCGGTAGCGACCGTTGCCAGCACCAGCGTTGCGGCCAGTGCTGCAATCGTGAATGTGATACGCATTGTTTCTCTCCATGCAGGTACCCTTATTGCTGGCTACAGGGTAGCGCATTTACCCGCCATGCCGGGGGATCGTAAGAGAAATGCAAGGTTTCTGTGATATTTGGGGGGCACGGCGTACCATGCCCCGTGTCGTGCTTATGGACTGAAGTCCTGTGTGGGCACACCCTGCGCGTCAAACGGGATGGGCGTGGCTGCATCGAACGGAATGGGTGTTGTTGCATTGAAGTCCGTTGTGGGCAACTGAATGGACGGTGCCGTAGGCAGTGCCGGCGGTGTGGGTGTGGCCGTAGGCAGCGGCAGGCTCAGGGATACCTGCACTGTGCGATAGGCAAAGCCCCCGGTGTTGCTGTTCAGGGCCAGCCGAAGGATGTAGTTGCCATTGGGGAACCCGGTTGCATCCCATGTGCCCAGTGATTGCCCGTTCGGGGCACCCTGGAACGGCCCTGCGACAATCTGGAAGTTCTCCGGCGCGTTCGCATTTGCCACCTGCAAGTCGTAGCTTTGCAGCGTGCCACCCGCATTCACCACGCCGGAAACCGGTACCTGTGCCTGCGTGATCTGCTGGCCTGCGGTGGGCGATGTGAGCGAGGCATTCAGCAGCGCACTGGACGAGCCGCAGTTTTGCTCTGGTGCGCGGACGATGGGCAAGCTTAACCCGATGGACTGGGCGAACTGCCGACCCTGCGGCGTATTGTTCATCCACGAAACGGCTGTGGGGTCGCTGATGTTAGCGGCCTGTATGGTCGCCGGGTCGTTCGGGCAGATGTTCTGGTCAAACAGCAGACCCGTCCATGTGTCGATCTGGACACTGCGCACGAAGCCTTCGGTAGCCGGGGGCGGTGGCTGGTTGCTGATGAACACATCGAGGCCGAGGGCACCGGGGCACGGAACGTTATCTGCGGCGGCGGTGCCGGTGACGGTACAGTAGCGCTGCTGTACAACGCCCTGCGGGGCAGTAAAGGCCTGCGGCGGCGAGGCGGCAATCACCTCATCCATCACACGCCGCCACACCGGTGACGCCACGCTGGAGCCAGTCAGGTTGCCGGTGGTGGCCGCGTTCTGCTCAACGGTGCCCATCCACACGCCTACAGCGGCATTGTTTGTAAAGCCCATCGTCCACAGGTCGCTGGCGTTGTTTGTGGTGCCCGTCTTGGCGCCGACGGTATCTGCCGGGTAGCCACGGCCCATGTTGTTGTTCTGCCCGAACTGCGGGATGCGGGCGGCATTGTCGGTCAGGATGTCCTGCATCAGGTAGGCTACCTGTGGGGAGATGCCTTCAGTCGGTTCAGCGCGTGCGAACTCGACCGGGTTGCCGTTGAAGTCCTCAATACGCTCAATCGCAAACAGGGGCGCAAGCTGCCCATCGTTGGAAATTGTCCCGTAGGCTTCCATCATATCGAACAGGCGCACTTCTGTAGCGCCCACGCCGGTTGCCGGGGTGAGCACGGAGCTATCCTGGAAGCGAATGCCCATGCTTTCGCTCACCTGACGGAAGGCGTCATTACCGACATAAACGTAAGCCTTCACCGCCGGGATGTTCAGACTTTGCTGTAGCGCGTTGCGCAGCGTAACGGGGCCGCGTGTGCGCCCGTCAAAGTTCTGGATGAGTGTGCCGTCCTCGTAGGTCGTCGGTACATCCCACAGGACGGTGGCCGGGGTGTACCATTCTGGCGTGCCACCGGCTTTTGGTATCGGCGAGAGCGCCGCCGAGTAGGTCAGTGGCTTGACGGCAGAACCGGGCTGTTGATACGTGAGCGCATAGTTGATCTGCCCATTGATGGATTCGTTGTCGAAGTCCGGGCTGCCGACCATTGCACGAATTGCACCGGTGCGCGGGTCTGTGACCATCACTGCGCCGGTTTGCACGTTATTGAGTGTCAACCCGTCAATGCCGTCAACGAGGGCGCTTTCTGCCACGCCCTGGATGCGCGGGTTAAGCGTGGTATACACACGGAAACCCCGGCGGAAGATCTCGTCCTGCGTGAAGTTCTGCTGTAAGCGCTCCTGCACGAACACCGAGAAGTGCGGGTAGATGAACTCGTTGGTACGGGGTTCAAACGTTGTCAGTTCGATCTGCGCAAACTGGGTGGCCGGTTCGCCACGCAGTGTCTCGCGGGAGATGCACAGTAGCTCACCGTTGGGTGGGACGGGCACGCATCCGTTATCGGCCATCAACAGGCTGACGGCACGCATCCGTTCAATAGCGGCGTCTTTATTTGTCACCGGGTCGAACTCTGCCGGGCGTGGAATCAAACCGGCAATCATGGCAGATTCAGCGAGGTTCAGTTCAATCGCCTCTTTGTCGAAGTAGAACTCGGCGGCGGCTTCTACGCCGAACTGGTTGTTGCCGAAAAAGATGTTGTTCAGGTATGCCTCAAGAATTTGCTCTTTGGTGTAAATGCGGGAAATCTCCGCAGCGACGACAATTTCGTTCAGTTTACGGTCGCCATCATCCTGGAACTCGGTTTCGTCGAACACAAGCTGGCGCGTAAGCTGCTGCGTGATGGTGCTGGCACCGCTGACGACTTCCTGCCCGGTGATGTTCTGGATAAATGCACGGGCAATGGCAAACAGGTCAAAGCCGGGGTCTTCGAAGAAGCGGTCGTTTTCCGAACTCACCGTGGCGTGAATCATCATGGGGGAGATGTCGTTGTAGTCCACGCGCACACGGTTGCCACCCGTGGGGCTAACGAGCCGTGCGATTTCATCGCCGTTGGCCGCGTAGATGAACACGTCCTGGAAGTTGACCTGGCTGCTTTCGAACAGGTCAAGCGTGGCAATTTCGGTTTCCCAGCGTGTGGCAATACTCTGGTACTGGAAGTATACAAACCCGATGATGAGAGAGGCTGTGAGCAGTGTGATGATAAAGATCACAGCAGCGGCCACGCCAGCCGTCGCAATCAGGCTGCGCTGCTGGCGTTTGCGGGCACGGTCGACAATGCCGGACGTTTCCGGATCTGTATACGTTTCTTCGGCGGCGAGTGCTTCCGCATCGCCCCCATAGATTGCATCGGCACTGTCCGGGGCGGCGTAGCCATCGTCATCCCCGAAGTCTATGGCGTTCATATTGACTACGGTTGGCTCTGCGGAGGGGAGCGTATCTTTAAATGCTGCCCCACCCACAAGCGTGTTTTCTACGTTGCCCTGCACGCTCGGCGGCATGTAACCGCTGTCCTGCGGCGTCTGCCCGGCAGTACTGAACGGCTCGTTGGGTGCGGTGTAGCCCTCTACCTGTGGCAGCGCCCCCTGGATAACGTCGTTCGGGTCAAGGCTGCCGGTATCAGTAGGAGCCTGCTGGTAGCCGGGGGCACCGCTGGCGCTGGCCGGGCGCGGGGGCTGGTCTACCACCCATTCGGCCTGTCCATGGTCATAGCGATACCAGATTTCGGTATCCGCGCCCATCATCCAGTAGTTGTCGTTGTCATCGAGGATGAGCAGTTCACGCAGGGCAGACTCAAATGACTGCGGCGTAAGCACCCCGGCATCGCGCTGCTGGCGCAGGTCGCGTACCTGGCGCTCGGTTTCGATAAACTTCTGCGCGAGCGCTTCCTGCGCCGGATCTACGGGCATGGCCTGCGTGGAGGGCAGGTTATCTTCATAGGGGGCCGTGGGGCCGGTTGCACCATCACCTGCCGCATCGCCACCGAGTGCAGCAATCTGTTGTTCGTAGTATGATGAGCTAGCCACAGGCTCCTGGCCGGTGCTGTAGCTGAGTGGGTCATCTGCCGGGGCATCACCCTGTAGCGCGGCAATCTGCTGCTGGATGTAATCCTGACCGGACACCACCGCTTCTTCTGCCGGGGAAAGCCCTTCAAGCGCATCATCTTCGGCAATGCTCTCGTCTACATCCTGCTCCAGCGATGCACCCTGCTGGATATTGACGTCGGTTTCCTCGCTGGCAAGGCTTTGCAGCGCCAGCAGTTCATTCATACTGATGCCTTCGTCCTCCAGTTCTTCAAGGTCGGCCATTGCATCTTCAAGATCGTCTGCAAGGTTATCGAGGTCTTCTTCGCTGATGTCATCGGCATGTGGGATG
>JBCCQC010000122.1:0-9304 GCA_039024535.1 Chloroflexota bacterium | reverse complement strand
GCTGGCTTCACTGGAGGTGCTGAGTGAGTACAGCGGCATTGCAGAGTGGTTGTTCCGGCTGATGGGTGTGCTGGACGATGAGGAACTGCTGGTGCTGCATCCGGAGCAGCGTGTGGGCTTCCGTGTGAAGATCAGCGGGATTGCGGATAACTTCCAGTTGCAGGTGCTGCTGGCCGATGCGATTATGGGTGACCCGGCAGCGGGCTGGATGGCAGGCGAAACGTTCCCGGAGGAAGTGGTAGCCGCCATGCGTGACACCAGCCCGCAGGAAGAGATCAGCGGGAGCCGCACGTTTAACATGCTGAATTATATGGCGCTCAACGATGACAGAACCGTGGGCAGTGGCATCGGTGAGATGTTCTACTGGATTTACAGTGAGGACACCCCCGCCGCTATCCCGGATGTGGATGGGATGCGTGTGGTACTCATCGGGGAACTGCCCTACGACAATGCGACGTTTAACGCGGGTCGCGCCTTTGGCATGATGCCCGGTCGCGTAGAGGTAGTGCAAAAGCTGAAAAAAGCGCAGGTCGAGGCGTGGCTGGATAAAATCATCGGTGAATGATGTACACGAAAAACTGAAATCCAGAATACATGATGCTGGCGAAGATCATTTCAGCGATTGATGTAAAAAAGCTACAGAGCACCATTTGTGATTGTTACGGCCTCAATCTATATGACCTATTGAATATGCCGAACTGACGCTGCGCTCCTGACGCAATGTTCACGGCCTACGGAAGGCCAGCGGCACGGCAAAACGCTGCTCTGTAACTTCGACGTCCTGTATTGTGGCTCCCTCAAACAACGTATTGAGCGTCATCCCGTCAGTGCTTGCCGTCACGAGGGCAAGATACGGTGGTTCGTTGTCATCCTCAAGAAACTGCCAGTCGCCCACAGCAATCACATCACCGTTTACTACCATTCGGTTGCTATGGTGGCCGCGCACCACCACGGCAGGCTCCCCGCCGCCGGGTTCAAAGCGCACAATGGCATTGTTGGCAGTTTCGTCACCACCGGCCACGGCCAGCAACTGTCGGCTATCCGACGTAAAAGCCAGCGCAGAAATCGTATCGCCGGGGCTGCCCGCGCTGAACTCTGTGGGCCGTTGTGTGAGGTCGCTCAAATCGTAGATGACGAGGGTATTTTCAAAGCCGGGAGAAGTCTGCACAAACGCCAGCCAGCGCCCATCCGGGGAAAGATGCGGCGTGGCATTGGCCGGTACGGTGTTGGCTGGCATCACAATCTGCCGGTCGATGATCTGGCGCGGGGCAAAGTCGCTGGTATCTACGGCGAACAGACCTGCTGTGTTCGCTACCACGCCATCCGGGGCAGTAAACGCGAACGCGCTGCCATCCGGGGCGGCAAACTGCACGTTGGTGCGCCCGAACGTCTGGAAGTTGCCGACGATGTCGTCTTCGTCGCGCAGTTCGGCAGTGCCAGCGGCCACATCCACCCGGTAAAGCTGCCACGAACCCTGCCCGGTGCTGGAACACTGCTGCCCCAGCACCACGGAGAGCACATCCTGTGCCAGCACCGCGACTGACGAACTGACGAACGCACAGGGTTCATCCGGGCGCAGCACGGCTAACTCGCTGGCGGTGTCACCGTCCCATATGGTGATAACAGCTTCGTCGGCGTCACCGTCATCGTCCGTGAAAAAGCTAACATATCCCACGCGCTCATCACGAACGTCAAAGGCAGTTACGCGCTCTGCCTCAAACAGGGTGGTCGTGGAGGCCGCATCTGCAATCTTCAGTGTACCGGCGGCAAAATCGTTCCCACTGGCCGCCGCCGCATAGTCGATGTAGGCAAGGCGCGTGCTATCTGGCGAGAAGGCAAACGTCCCGTTGCCCATGCAGGCTGCCCGCTGCACCTCGTCTACTGCCTGCGGGGGTTGCAACCCGTCCATCAGGTAAAGTGACCCGGTATCACGACCGGCATAGAACGCGAAATAACGCCCGTCCGGTGATTGTGCTGCCTCTCCGCATGGCATCACGGTTGAGGTTCCCTCCGGCAAGTCCATCAGCGGGAATAGTGCCCCGCCCATGTCAATCAGGGCTATGCGCCCCGGTTGTGAAGCCGTTTGCTGCCCCGGCGCTGAAGCGCCCTCAACCGTCCAGACGAGTACAGAACCCGATTCCCCGGCCATTTCATCCTCTGGCAAAAATGGCAGGTCAAAGGGCAATTCAAACGGCAGTTCATAGGCGGTAAAGTACAGCAGGTAGCCGCCCCCCAGCACAGCGATAAGCAGCAGTACAACAATAAAACCCGATAGCCTGCGAATGAATTTCATATGCCATCCTCCCGATGATGTGTGCGACCAGTGCAACCATCATTATAAACGGGAGCAAGTACCCTCATGCGGTTACAGTGATGTTATGTTGCTTATTCGTGGGGGAAACGCAGGCGACCCGTGGGCCGCCCGGTGTGGGGTCGGGGTTAGAGGCGGCGCTTTGCTTCGTGCTGGGCCATGCGCACAATGCCCATCAGCCCGACGCCCTTGCCCATCGAGATGTTCTGGCCGAACAGCTTGAACACGATATTTTCGTCTACGGCGGCCACCTGTTCTACTGGCTGCCCGTTCAGGCTTTCTGCAAGTACAACAGACATCGCCATTGCGCTGAGGCCCTGTGGGTTCAGCACGTCGAAATAGTAGTCAAGCGTGCCATCGTCGTTTTCCTCTGCCCATACATAGGCGTCAGATTCGCACTGCTGGACGTGGTTTTCTTCCGGGTAGGGCTGTGTGGCGATGCGCTCTGGCACTCGCACTTCCTTGAAGCGGTCGGCCAGTTCAATCAGGTATTCGGTGCGCTCGGTGCGATCCTGAAGAAACTCGAAGTCCTCAATGACCTCTTTGAGCGTGTCTGGAATTTCTGCCATGTGGCAATCTCCTGCTGCGTCTGTCATTATGCCCGTATGATAACATGCGCTGCTGGCAGCCATACCACACCGGGGAACTTCCTATGTGCTTTTAACTTTTCTCTTGCGTGGGGTGCGTACAATGCCAGCAGAACACACATTTTTGAGGAGATAGACCATGCAATTGAAACGATTGACTGTGATTTTACTGGTTCTGCTCATTAGCGTGAGCGGGCTTGCTGCTGCACAGGACGATGAGCGCCCCTATATGGGCATTCGGCTGGCCCCGGATGGCACGGTAGGCATTGTAGTCACCGAAGTGGTAGCCGATGAACCGGCAAATGCTGCTGGCATCGAAGAAAATGACGTACTTATCACACTGGAAGGTGAATTCCTGACGGCAGATAACGCGCTGGATGTCATCGGGCAGTATGCCCCTGGCGATACGGTGGCGTTTGCGCTGCTGCGCGATGGCGAAACCGTGACTGTTGATCTGACGTTTGGCACCTTCCCGGATGAACCACAGCCCGGTGCTGCTGCCACCGCAGAAGCTAACGATGATGACCGTCCGCAGCAGGCACGGCTGGGGATTGGTGTGGCCCCGGCAGAGGATGAAAGCGGTGTGATTGTTAGTGGTGTTGCGGCGGATTCTGGTGCTGACGAGGCGGGCATTGCGGAAGGCGATGTGATTACAGCGTTTGATGGTACGGACGTTACCGGCCCCGAAGAACTGATTGACCTCATCGGTGACTATAGCCCCGGCGATGACGTAACCGTGACACTGCTGCGCGATGGTGAAGAACTCACGCTGGATGTGACACTGGGCGCAGCCCCGGCAGATGACTCGCAGGTCTTTTTGCCCATCCCGGATGGCATTCTGTACGATGTGGAGACGGCACAGTGGACGGTAAGCGGGAATGCGCTGGCTGACGAGGGCATTGAAGACGGCGATGTCATCACCGCCATCAACGGCGAGACGGTGAACTCTGCAATGGATGCGTTTGAACTGCTGCAAGCGACCATGTTTGACAACGGCGCAACGCTAACCGTGATGCGCGGCAACGAGGAACTGGAAATTGACGTGTCGACGGAGGTCGTGGTGACGCTGGCGGCGCTGGTGCAGTAACGTATCTTCAGCGCAAAACGGGGCGGCAGCCGTCGCCCTGTTGATCTGGAGATAGCTGAAACTGTGTGCGTTCACTAACGTCGTGCCGTTGCCTGCCACACCTGTACTGCATCCACGTTCGCCGTAATCTCGCCACCACGTCCGGTTGCCGCTGTCGTTAGCCCCACGCGACCGTGACTGTAGGTATCGTCGGTGACTTCCGCCACATAGCGCCCATTCACGTACAACGCCAGATAATCCTGCACGCAGGCGGCGTTAATCAGGTTGCGCTGGCTGAACGGTAACAGCGCGTCCGTTTCTTTCCAGTCAATAAGCATATCCATATTGCTCTGCCCCGTCCGTGCTAGCTGGATGCTGTACTGGCCGTTGCTGGCGATGACGAAATAGTAGCCGCTGCCCTCCTCACGGGCACGGCACATCACACCGATGCTGGCCGTAGAACCGGCAGGCACGTCAATATCCTTGAATGTCGCCTCAATGCTCACATCGCCCAGCGGACGCTCATGCACCACCGCGCCGAACCCCTCACCCGTGGGCACACTGAACGTCAGATAGTCTTCGCCATCCCAAGCAGCCAGCGGCGAGTTCCACCCTGTAATACCCTCGGCAAAATCATCGCCAACACGCTGGTTCAGCCAGTAAATGTCCATATCCGGTCGGTCTTCCCGGTCAAAAACTGCGCCCACCAGCCAGAACATGCTGGTCGTTATCAGAAATAATATGCCCAGGCCCCAGCCAAGGCAGCCGTCATTGCGTTCACGCCACATCATAAGCGAACAATAATCCTGTTTACGTCTACATAGCCTCTATTTAACGCCACAATCGTAGGGTAGTCGAGGGTTGTTCACCGGGCGGGGTGACGCATAATGGCACCTCCGTCAGATAAACCGGAGAACACAATTATGCGTATCCCGTTGATGACACTTTTGCTGGCACTGGTGCTATCCGCCACTGTCACCGCCCAACCCCCGCACGTTGAACCGTGCGAGGCCGGGCCAGAAATCGAACTCCCCACCTATAAGCCGTCCGATGCCCCGTTCGTCACGCTGGAGGGCAACCGCTTTGTTACGGATGGTGAGACGTTCACACTGCGCGGCTTGAACTACTACCCGACCAATTACCCGTGGCGGCGCTTCCTCACAGAATCCGACGACGACACACTCCAGACCGAAATGGCACTCATCCGCGACACAGGATTTAACAGCCTGCGCATTTTCCTGTGGAACGCGGCGTTGTTCGACTGTGACGGGCGCGGCACCAACCCGAACCCGGACGCATTTGCCCGTCTGGATGGCGTGATGCAGACCGCCGCCGAACATGATCTCTATCTGATTGTGACGCTGAACGACCTGCCCCACCTGCCGGAACTCTACGACAACCCGGCCTATACCGTGACGCAAACGCAGGTCATTGTAGAGCGTTACATGGACGAAGGCATTATCCTCGCATGGGATTTGCGCAACGAGGGCGATATAGATTACGATGGGGTCAACTTTTTCAAGCCGGGCACGGTAGCGCAGGATACCGTACTGGACTGGCTGGCAGAGGCATCGCAGCAGGTGCGCGAACTCGATGAGAACCACCTGATTACAGCGGGCTGGCGCTACAACGAGCAGCACACCCTGCCCTATGTAGATTTTGTCAGCTTCCATCACTGGCGCGGCGCAGAGCAACTGCGCGACCGGCTGGAGGCAATGGCCTACGAAAAGCCGGTGCTGTTACAGGAGTTCGGCTATACCACGTTCGATTTCTCCGGGGAGGTGCAGGCAACTGCTATCCGCGACGTGGTACGGCTGGTAGAAGACGAACGGGATGATGTGCTCGGCTGGATGGTATGGACAGCGTTTGATTTTCCGTTGACGGCGACCTGTTACCCCGGTGACTGTGTGAGCGCGGACAACCGCGAACATCATTTTGGCATCTGGCACAGTGATGGCACGGAAAAACCTGCTGTCGCCGCGATTGTGAACGAAATGGCGCGGCTGGATGAGCGTTAGAGACAGGTTTCGCAGCACAACCATAGAAGAATCGAGACGAGATGGCTGATGTAAGCATCCTTCCGGCAACGGAAGTAGATTTTGGCGAGTTTACCCGTGCATTGAACGAATCCTACAAAGACTACTATGTGCCGCTGAATATGGACGTTGCCCAACTGCGCGATAATATCGCCCGTTACAATACTGTCATGTCGGCTTCACAGGTCGCCACGGTAGACGGCAATGTGGTAGGCCTGGGGATGCTGGCCCAGCGTGGAAAACGTGGCTGGATTGGCGGTGTTGGGGTGATCGAGGGGTATCGGCGACAGGGCATCGGGCGGCAGTTAATGCATGGCCTGCTGGCGGCTGCCCGTGAGATTGCCCTCGAAACGGTGCAGCTTGAGGTGATTATGAAAAATACCCGCGCCCGTTCCCTGTATGACAGCCTCGGCTTTGAGGCAGTACGCACGCTGCATGTGGCCGAGGGGTATGCCCGTTTCCCATCGGAAGATTATCGCTTTCAGGAAGTGCGGGCAGAAAACGTGTTCAAGTTCTTCGATGCGTTCCATACCACGCCGTTACCGTGGCAGCGCGAACGTGTCTCGATTGAATCGCTTGCGAATAAAATAACGGGCATGGTCGCGTTAAATGATGATGGGGTGCAGGCTTTTGCACTGGGCATTTTCCGGCTGGATGTCATTCGCTATGTCGATCTCGCCCATGCCCCCGGCCAGCGTGAGGCGCTTAAAGCGCTCGTCGGGGAAATTCACCGGCAGAACCCGGTCGCCGGGGGGAGCATCATCAACATTGGCGAGGACGATCCGGCGTGGTCGGTTTTGCTGGATCTGGGCTACCAGCCGTACCTGAGCCAGCACGAAATGATGCTGAAACTGGCCTAACGAACAGTTATGACTTTTTACAGTGTCGTAAGACTGCGCAGGTGGCAATGATGTGTATAATAGACTGAATCTGGCACGCGCTATTTTGCAGTGGAATCATCTCTGAAGGTTGTTATGGCACAGATCGTTGTACTTGGTTCGGCAGCGGCAGTTTCTGACGCAGAACACGATAATACCCACTTACTCCTGGTTGGCGAACGCAACGGCCCGGTTCTGATTGACGCCGGTTCTAACCCGCTGGGCAAAATCAAAAACATGGGCCTGGATGACGAGAGTGTACAGGACATTGTGCTCACCCATTTTCATCCAGATCATGTAAGCGGCGTGCCAAACATGCTGATGCATATGTGGCTGCTGGGGCGCAAGGCGCCGCTACGCTTTTATGGGCTGCACCACTGCCTCAACCGCGTGGAAGATATGCTGATGGCTTTTAGCTGGGACGAGTGGCCGAACTTCTTCCCCGTCACGTTTAACCGCGTGAGCGAACGCTGGGGCGCACCCGTGATGGAAAACGACGACTTCCGTATTACATCATGGCCGGTCGATCACTTTGTGCCGACGATTGGCCTGCGCGTGGAAAACAAAGTCAACGGGCGTGTGCTGGCTTATAGCTGCGACACGGAACCGACAGACTCGCTGCTGGAACTGGCTGCCAACGAACCCGATATTCTCATCCACGAAGCAGCCGGGCCACCCCCCGGCCACAGCACAGCACGCCAGGCCGGTGAACTGGCAACGCGCACCGGTGCCAGATCGCTGTACCTTATCCATTACCAGGTGTGGAATGCCGACCCACTCCCGCTGGTGGGCGAAGCTGCCTCTACCTATGACGGCCCGATCACACTGTCGAAAGACTTCGACGTGTACGAATTCTGAGTATGGGCGTGGTGTGCTGCACCCCGGCCTGACGACCATTTAACCCAATTTCCGTTGATTTATCGCAAGTATAACCCACATTACAACAACCACTCTTTACATTTCCCTTATCCTGTGGCTATATAACGCGCTCATGGTGTTTGATGGTGAAAGTAAGGTCATTTATGACATTCCGACATCCCGAACCTCAGGAACCGTATATCAGCCACGACGAAGTACGCCGCTGGATTGAAGACTGCCGCAAGATTGACCGGCAGCGGCGCTATCGCTACGATGACCGCCTGTTCCGGGTGGTGTGCTACCTGTTCGTGGCCGTCCTCATCAGCTACATCCTCATGCGCATGGTCGGCATTGTGTAAATCACAATCGCAAAATGGAACGCCAGCGGGGGTTTCTGCGTCCTGTGTAGTGACGATGGAGCAGATTGTATGACCCGCTGGCAAAAAGACTCATTTTCTCCCGATAAGGACATTGACCCCGACGATAGCGGCGCACTGGCGTTTATCGTTTTCTCGCTGGTAACGTGCCTGCTGATGCTGGCCGCTGTGGTTATACTCGGCACGGCGCTGTAACTCGAACAGAAAACGAACCGGGGCAGCGGCTTTTCATGATAAAATGCACGCGAACGCAGAGTGAAAGGTACCGCCCATGCCCCGCAAATCGAAGCCGAACCCCCGCACACTCACTGACCTGCTGATGAACGACAACAGCGTTAGCGACGAGGCGAAAATTCAGTGGGCGCGGGTACTCAGTGGGCAGGATGTGCGCAAGCCGGTTGATGAAAAAGCCGAAACAATGGACTGGCTGGCCGGTAAGTTCGAGGCGGAGTCCCGGCGGCGGCAAAAGGCTGTGGTGCAGGCTAATGCGCGGCGTCATGCGCTGGTGATCGGGTTTGCGGTTATTTTCACCGTGGTCAGCCTGGCCGTAGTCGCGCAGATGCATTTGCTGTGAGAGCCAAACCATATTTATAAACAGCATTTTTTAACGCAAAGGTTTTTCCACGCACAACGCGGAAAAACAGGCCGAAATACGCCGTCTGCGCCACAACAACTACCTGTCACCGTCGGCGAAAGCTACTCTACCTGCTAATTGTGCCAGTGGCGTTCTCACTATATATGGTTTACATCACGCCGCAGTGCGTGGGATTGGTGGGAGATTATTATCTGCCAGAAGTCAAGAGATATGTAATTTCGGGGTCAGGTAGCTGCTTTGGTGATTCATCAGGTCGAAAATTGTCTTTTTGAAATAAATCCAGAATATTCGATATTCCTTCGAGATCATTCCGGGCCGCCCGCGAGTACAGTATTGTGTCTCCAACAACACCTATAAACATTAGTAGAAATTCGTCCGGGTTAATGAAAACTGTTGTAGGGTTACCTTCATAGCTGTATTTACTAAATGATCTTTTCAATTCGAATATACTTCTTTGTCTTCGGACAATATGAAAGAATTGTCCATATAAGATGAATACCCACATGACTGACATTGGGGCAGTTTTGCGGACACCAAATGTGTCAGATACACTAAGCCACTGACCGAAAGTTGTGTGAAAGAATCAGTCGATTAGC
>JBCCQC010000121.1:0-9309 GCA_039024535.1 Chloroflexota bacterium | reverse complement strand
GCCAATCTCGTCAATCACGATGACCTGCGGGTTGTGGTTTTCTACCGCTTCGATCATTACTTCGTGCTGGCGTGTGGGTATGCTTACCTGCATACGGCGGGCACGGCCCACTGCCGGGTGTGGTACGTCGCCGTCGCCGCCAATTTCGTTGGAGGTATCGACAATGACCACGCGTTTGCTCTCTGCCATTACGCGGGCAGCCTCGCGCAGCAGGGTTGTTTTACCCACCCCTGGCGACCCCAGCAGCAGCACACTTTTCCCGGATTCGATCAAATCCTGAATGATTTCGATGGTGCCATATACGGCACGCCCCACACGGCAGGTCAGGCCGATAATGGTTTCCTGGCGGTTGCGGATGGCGCTGATGCGGTGCAGCGTGCGCTCCATGCCGGCGCGGTTATCGGCATCGAATGTGCCGATACTTTCCACAATCCAGTCGATGTCATCACGGGTGACTTCAGCGTCATAGAGGATTACTTCACCGTCAGTAAAGCGGGCGGTGGGTACCCGCCCGAGGTCAAGTACAATTTCCAGCAGATCTTCAGAACGCCCGAGGTCATCCAGTGCATCTCGCAGATGCATGGGGAGTACGTCCTTCAGTCTGTCGATGTCGTCGGTTATACGTCGTTCCAAACAGCAAAACTCCTGACTTTTCCAGTAGTGACCAGTTCAGTACCCGGTAGCGAACAGGGGTACCGGTGTTCAGTTGTCGTCTTCGGCGGCCCCTGTCGGCGGACGGTCACCGATGTTGATGCACATTTCCGGCAGTTCACCGGTCTGTCGTTTGGCCGCCTGTGTCGCGTATTTTACTTCCAGGTTGGCGAACCCCGGCGAGTGTACCCCGGCTGCGATGTGGCGTACCATGACTGCCTGCTCGGTTGCTATCTCAAAGCCGATGGCTTCCAGTGAACTCCCCAGCCAGCCGTGGTGACGTGTAACGCGAACAGTGAGCGGACGGTTGCCGGGTAGCTGTGCAGCGGCGCAACTGAATATATCGCCTACGACCGGCATCACATCGGGATCAATGTATGGTGTGAATAGTACGCCATCTCGTCCTTCTGTGACGTTGATAAAACCCATCACCCGCCCGTTTTCGCGGTAAACAAACCCGTTCATGCTGGGGGCCACACTTACCTGCTGTAGCAGGCGTGGTACTGTGCGCCGATACAATGCGTAGATTGCGCCGGTGTCGTCCTCAGTGGCTCTTTCTACCACTGGTGTACTGCGTGGCGGTGCAATGCGTTGCGGTGAGGCTACCCACAGCCGCTGCCGGGCATAGACCGCAAAGCTGGCGTGACGCATGGTTTCGAACAGCAGGCTACCTTCACCGACCTCGCCAACCAGTACGTGTGCACCACGCTTACCGGCTTCTGCAACAATTCCATCCAGCAGCAGTAGCCATGCATCGTCCGGTACTTCTTCGGTGCGCCCTGGCGCAAGGTAGAGCAGCCTGGCGATGGGGGTATCCTGTGCGGTGTAGAACTGACCGACTGCGCGTTGCTCTCCAGCGCGGGCCATCAGGGTGTGTCTCCCTGTTAATGGCATCATGCTGGAAAGCAAGGCACTGTTCGAGCCAGCATCGGCAGACGTGCATAAAATTTGCGCGTCCAGCACTGTACCGGCTTCGGTCAGTCGTCTAGCCCGCAGGATGTCCACGAGGGATAGGGTTCTCATGTCATGGTGAGTAGACATCGTGCCTCCAGAAAGTTTTCTCCGTAACTATGTTAACACGAGAGTGAGAAAAAGGTTGCGGGGATGTTTAACCCCATAATTTTTGAGTGTAACAGATTTAGCGTTGTTTTGGGGTTAGCTTTACTGATGATAGCAGGTTATTTATAGTTCATAAAGGGTCATAAAATCTATTTTGTATGGTTATTGTATGGACAGCGCCATAATCCACATAGTCTGGTGTGGGGCGTTTGTGCTGTGTGTGGTCAAAAAATGTCCTTCCCTGTGGGCCGAGAATTTATTAAACCTACAGGGTCTATTCATCCTTGTCTAGCAAAGGCGTGGTCTGCTGGTAAAAGAGAAGGTTATTGTTTATGCACACAGAAGTGGGGTCTAATGCGTGCGATCATCACAGGTGGAACGGGACTGATCGGCAGTCAACTGGCTCGGTTGCTCGGTCAGGAGGGAAATGACGTTGTTATTCTCTCGCGTAATCCGTCACGATATGCCGGGCAGATGCCTGCGGGCGCACGCCTGATGCAGTGGGATGCCCGTACCCCGGATGGGTGGGCGCATCTGCTGGATGAGGAAGATACATTTATTATCAACCTTGCGGGGCACAACCCGGCTAACTGGCGCTGGACGGAGGCCCACAAGCAGCGTGTGCTGGATAGCCGTATTGCCGTGACAGAGGCGGTGGTAAAAGCTATTCAGGATGCGACCCACAAACCTCACGCACTCATCCAGGCATCCGCAGTGGGGTACTATGGCAACACCGGGGAGCACGCGATCAACGAACACGCCCCGCCTACCCATGATTGGCGTGCGCAGGTTTGCGTCCACTGGGAAGCCAGAGCTGCGCAATCGGGTGTGCGTACGGTGATGCTGCGGATAGGGATTGTGCTGGATCAGCATGGGGGGGCGTTCCCCCCGTTTATGGCGGCAACTGATCTGTTTGGTTCCCGGCTGGGAGATGGTACGCAGTGGATTCCGTGGGTTCACAACGATGATGTGGCAACGACCATTCGTTTTCTGATGCATCATCGTGAAGCCGAAGGGCCATACAACATTACTGCGCCAGAACCTGTCCGCAATCATGAGTTCATGGATACGCTGGCGCATGTGCGCGGCAGACCGTCGTGGATTCCGGTACCGGCTTTTGCGCTGCGGGCCGTGATTGGTGAACAGGCCGATGTGGTGCTGGATAGCCAGCGCATCCTGCCACAAAAATTGCTGGAGGCCGGGTATAAGTTCCGCTACCCTGACGTGGAGAGCGCCCTGCGTGATATACTGAGCCGTCCAAAACACTGGGAAAGTAAACATCACGATGCAAAATGACGGACTCCCGCAGTTCAAAGAGACTCACAAAACCTATGCTGTCCAGTTCGCACAGAAGATTTTTGGAGATAGCCTGATTGACGTTCATCGTCAGGGGAATGGCTACTTCCGGGTGTTGTTCGAGCAGGGCCATTTCACCATTCAGCCGGGTAACGACGCGCCGAGTAAATCGCAGTGGAGCACGCTGAAGAAGCGTATGAAGCGCGTCAATAAGGGCGTGTTCGTGCTGCGCAAGAGCGGCACAACCTCGCACAATAAAAAAGAAGTCTTCTACATGGACTTTGGTTTTCTGGATGATTAGTGGGGCGTGTGGGGGCAGATGTGCCCCCATGCTTTACATGCTGGCTAGACGACGATATTGACTTTCGGTTCCGGGTTGCCAGCACGCCCCGGAATGAAAATGATCTTCTTTGGCTCGCCACCGTTCAGGTGCTTCTGCGCGATTTCACTTTCCAGCGCCATCGCAATTGCATCATCCTTCGCAATGTCTGCCGAGACCATCAGTGTGCCGCGTGGCTTGCCCTGAATCATGATGACCAGTTCCACCGAATCGTCTTTCGCCTTCTCCTCGTCGTAGACGGGGAACGCCTGATTATGCACGCTGTACTCACCGCCCATGCGCTCCCACAGTTCCTCTGTGATGTGTGGCGCAAATGGTGCCGCCAGCAGCAAGTTTGTACGCAGCGCTTCGTTCCACATCTCCGTGCTCACCCTGCCTTCACGCAGAGCGCCCTCCAGCACGTTTCGCAGCGTCATCAGGTTTGCAATGGATGTATTGAACTTGAATGACTCAAGCCCCTTCTCTACGCCACGAATTGCTTTATGCATATCACGTTCCAGATCGCGGTCATCGTCCGGGTCATCGCCATCAGGGGCATCAGCCGTTGTCAGGTTCCACATATCGTTCAACCAGCCAGTCACGCCATTGATCTGCGTGTCATTCCACGGGCCACCCTTCTGCCAGTCGAAGCCGAACATCAGGTAAGCGCGCACTGCGTCGGAGCCGTACACGGCTACCAGTGCGTCCGGGTCTACTACGTTGCCCTTGCTCTTGGACATGCGCTGGATTTCCAGATGGTGCTTGAGCTGGTTCACGTCGTTTTCGCCATCAATGGCTGGAATTTCTACCATGCCGCCTTCCGGCACCTCCACGATGACTTCCTCGCCAGCGGCGTCCTTCAGGCGCAGCACGTTCTCTGTCCGGCGGATCAGTTCGCCGTAGAAGACTGTGGGGGCATCTGGCATGGCGTCCAGCGCACCGTCAATGACCTGTACGCGGTCGGCAATGATCCTGTCGCCGTCTTTGCGTCCGGTTGCCAGAATCATATCGCCGGGGCGTTCGGCTCCGAGTACCTGGCCCTGGTTACGCAGCAGCTTGAACGGCTCCCCGAACAGGTCATCGTCTTCGCGGCCATGCTCACGGGCAATGGCTTCTGCATCTGTGAAAATGCCGAGGTCACGCATGGCTTTTGCGAACCAGCGAGCATACAGCAGGTGCATGGTAGCGTGTTCCGCACCGCCAGTGTACACATCCACAGGCAGCCAGTAGGCCGCTTCTTCCGCAGAGAATGCGGTGTCAGTCAGGCCGGGGCTGAGGTAGCGGTACCAGTACCACGACGAGCACATGAACGTGTCCATTGTGTCGGTTTCGCGACGGAACCAGTTGCCGTCGGTGTCTTTCGTGTACAGGAACGGCGCATAGTACGTGAGCGGGCTGCGGCCACTGGACAGAAACTCCACGTCTTCTGGCAGTTCTACGGGCAGCACATCATCCGGCGCAGATTCTGGCGCACCGAACGTGACGTTATAACCGTCCTTAATCTGCAACTGGCCGTTATCCAGTGCAGGCAGGCCGTTTTCCATTTCTACCGCGTCCTCAAACTCAACTTCGCTGCCATCGCCATTGGTGGCCGTAATCGGGTAGCGCATCGGGATCGGGCTGCCCCAATAACGCTGACGGCTGATGAGCCAGTCGCGCAGGCGGTAGTTCACGGACTCGCGTCCGGCGCTGTTTTCGTCCAGCCAGTCGATAGCTGCATTGATGGCGGGGTTCTTGCGACCCTTCGCGCCGTTGTTAATCTGGTTGTTGATGGGGCCACTGTTAATCATGGTGCCGGGGCCATCGTAAGCCTGTTCCATCTCCGGGACGGAAATTGGCTCGTCCATATTTTCCGGCTGTACCACGGCCACAATCTCCAGCCCGAACTTGCGTGCAAACTCAAAGTCACGCTGGTCGCCAAACGGAACGGCCATAATCGCGCCGGTACCGTAGGTAATCATGACGTAGTCGGCAATCCAGATGGGGATGCGCTTCTGGTTTACCGGGTTGATGGCGTAGCTGCCGGTGAAGACACCGGTTTTGTCGCGGCCTTCGGCAGTACGCTCGATTTCTGTGGCGTTGGCGGCCTGTTCTACATACGCTGTTATGTCGGGACGTTGTTCGTCGGTGGTCAGCTTTTCTACCAGCGGGTGCTCTGGCGAGAGCACCATGAACGTCGCCCCCCACAGCGTATCCGGGCGGGTGGTATAAACTTCGAGGGCGTCGCCGTGTTCCGTTTTGAAGACGACATTTGCGCCTTCACTGCGGCCAATCCAGTTGCGCTGCATGATCTTCACAGGTTCCGGCCAGTCTATGCCGCTGAAGTCCAGCATTTCATCGGCGTAGGCGGTGTAGCGGAAGAACCACTGTGTCATCATCTTCTGGATAACGGGCTGGCCGGTGCGTTCATCTTTGCCGTCGATGACCTGTTCGTTTGCCAGCACGGTTTGCAGCGTTGGCGACCAGTTCACCAGGGCTTCGCCACGGAAGGCCAGATCATTGTCGAAGAACTGCTTGAAGAACCACTCTGTCCACCTGTAGTAGCCCGGTTCGCATGAGACCATCTCACGTTCCCAGTCGAACATCGCGCCCATGCTGCGCAGTTGATTGCGCATGTGATCCATGTTGCTGTACGTCCACTTTGCCGGGTGAATGTTGCGTGTGATGGCGGCGTTCTCTGCTGGCAGGCCGAAGGCGTCAAAGCCCATCGGGAACAGCACATTGTAGCCCTTCATCCGCATGTAACGGGCGCGTGCGTCCGAGGGCGTCATGGCAAACCAGTGACCGATGTGCAGGTTGCCGCTGGGGTAGGGCAGCATCGTCAGCGCGTAGTGTTTGGGCTTGTCCCAGTCTACCTCGGCCTGATACAGGCGGGTGTCTTCCCATTTTTGTTGCCACTTTGGTTCAATTTCCTGTGGCTTATACGGTTGTTTTTCGCTCATGGCGAATGCTCAATCTCCTCACTTGTCTCTGTAGATTGCTGAAAACACGGTTGTCGATTTTACCAGACGTTGACTGATAGAAAACGTCCGGTGGTGAACGAGGGAATAGGGACTCATGCTGGCGGCCTCCTGTTGTGGTTAGCGTGCTTGTATCTGTATATTGATAGCTTTTTTATTCTAATTGATTGCAATTTAGAACATAAAGTCTTATATTTAGCGTGCTTCAAAGAACAGAATATCGAATTTGGTACAGAGCAGACAGGACAATATACATGGAACACCCGATTACGTGGTTCGAAATACCTGTGGTAGACATTGAACGGGCTGTGAAGTTTTACAACGCCGTGATAGACGGTGAATGTGGCGAAATCCGCGATGGTGGCATCCGCAAAATGGCGGTGCTGCCCTATGGTATGGTTGCGGGGGGCGGTTCGCTGGTACAAACGGAAGGGTTCGTGCCAGGTAGTGACGGAATCGTGATTTATCTGCCTGGTGGGGATGATCTTCAGGTGATGCTGGATCGTGTGGAGCCTGCCGGTGGTACCATCACCCGGCCAAAAGCGCGTATTGATATGGGTTATATTGGCATCTTCACAGACAGCGAAGGGAATACGGTGGGATTGTTCTCGCAGAACTGATCCTGCGCTGGTTGGGCGATAGGGACCCATAAACAGGCGCACGACACCGTGCGCCTGACGACGTTCGAGGGCAGCTAAGTTGTGCCGCGTTGCATTAGCGGCGGCGACGTGGGCGCGGTGGATGTACGGGCACGGGCACACGGGCTGGCTTGTGCCGGGGTTCTGGCCGAAGAAGACGCTCCAGATCATCCAGAAGCTCACGGGCGCGGTCTGCCAGTTCGTCTACCACATTGCGCTTTTGCTGCTTCGCCATAGGAAAAATATCCTTATTACATATTTGTCCATCTGTGCGTGGGGCCATAACACAAAAACCCCTCTGTCCGAATATTGGAGGGGCTGGCATGTTGCTGTGTTCCGCACAGTTCAGGTGGACCTAATGAGACTCGAACTCATGACCTCTTCAATGCCATTGAAGCGCTCTCCCAACTGAGCTATAGGCCCGAATGTTTAGCTGTTAAGCTACGATGGAGATTGTAGCCCCTTGCTCATCTCCATGTCAAGGACAAGGATACCTTAAATGCGTGGGGTTGGGAAGCTAAGCGCGGTGATGTTCACGGTGTTTTTACACTCCTACAATAGAACGCTCACGGAGTATTATTGCTGCTATTAAGATTGATTGTTCGGGCGATAGCCGATCTCTTGCAGGGCTGTTTCAAGAGTTTCCGTTGGTAGGCCCACAATGTTATTGTAGCTGCCCTGTATGGCTTCTACCGGCGCGAACGTTTCATCCTGGATTGCATAGGCCCCGGCTTTGTCGAACGCATGGCCGGTATTGATCCAGTTTTCCATTTCTGACGCTGCATAAAAGCGCATCTGTACCGTGGAACATTCAATGCGGGTGATGGTGTGTTTGATTGTGCCGTTTTCGTAGTGCAGCAATGTGAAGCCCGTGCAGACCTCATGTTTGTGCCCGCGCAGCCGGAGCAACATGCGTCGTGCCTCGTCTTCGTCGGCAGGCTTACCCAGAATTTCTCCGTCGTGGATTACTGTGGTATCCGCAGCCAGTACGAAGGCGTTGACCAGTAATTTCTCGGCTACAGCTTCGGCTTTTTCTCGGCTCAGGCGCTGTACATAATTGTGCGGGGTTTCGTCATCGTGTACGGACTCGTCAATTTCTGGCTTGATAACGATAAAATCAACGCCCATGCCATCCAGCAGCACACTGCGGCGTGGTGAGCCAGACGCCAGTACAAATTCAATCATGATGGATCGTCTCCTGCGTGTTTGAGGGCAAACAAGGCGCGTATCGGGCGCCCCGTCTGTGGGTGTTACTATTCTTCGTGATCTTCCGTCAGCAGTGCGATGATTTCTGCTGGTTCTCCGAAGACGATTTCTTCCTTTGTGGCCCCACGCAGTTCCAGCACTTCCACTTCAAACGTCACATCTTCGCCAGCAAATTCCGGGTTCAGATCTAATGTGATTGTCTGGTCGTCCATTGCCGTGATAATGGCTTCGAAGATGTCGCCAGCAGCGTCTTCAATTTCAACTGAATCACCAACACCAATGTCTTCTGGTGGATCAAAATCGGCGCGGTCAGCAGTGATGATGTCTTCTTCGTCATACTCGCCGAATGCGTCTTCCGGGGTAAGCGTGACCGTTAGCTTTTCGCCTGTGGTTTTCCCGGTGAGGGCAGTTTCAAGGCCCGGTACCAGTACCCCTTCTTCAGTGCCATGCAGGTAGATTAGCGGGTCGTCTGCCGGGGCGTCTTCAATGATTTCACCGTCTACAATCATGCGGTACGCCAGCTTGACGACCACTTCTTTTCCAATTTTATCGACCATTGTCGGGATTGTCCTTCCACACAAAATGAAACCGCCGCATCCGAATAGAGTATGTGCGACGGTTTGTTGAATTATAAAACAGTTGGACGACCATATAAATATGATCTGTGTTAAAACGCGCTATCCATCCAGCTTCTGCAGGTTCGCAAAGCTCGCCATCAGCCGTTTAATACCTGTGTCTTCGAATGCAACAGTGACTTCCTCGTCATTGCCGTTGATTTTGCTCTCGATGACGACACCCGCGCCGAACTTCGCATGGAATACGCGCCCGCCTACCTTGAACTGATTCACGTTGGCACCGGGGAACTGGATGATTTTCTCGTCTTTTTCGCGGGCTTTGCGTGCGCCTTCTACCCGTGCGCTGGGCGGCACAGCATCCCATGCTGTGGAGCGATAATAGCTGGTGAAGACCTGCTCGGCTTTTGTGCTGACGCTGCTGCCTTCAATGAGGTGTGGCGGAATATCATACAGAAAGCGCGAGGCCTCGCCTGGTTCGGCGTACTGGCCCATGCGCCGCCGGAATGCGCGTGTGATGTAGAGTCGGTCTTTTTCGCGGGTGATGCCCACATAGAGCAGGCGGCGTTCTTCGGCCATGCCGTCCGGCTCATCAAAGGAGCGGGAGT
>JBCCQC010000120.1:0-9349 GCA_039024535.1 Chloroflexota bacterium | reverse complement strand
GTTGCCCAGTAAAACGATATGAAAGCCGGGAAGATCCATACCGCCATCGCCAAGGTAGGCCACCACCCCCGCCGGGTAACGTGCCCAGTCCGGGAGGGGGCGTTTGAGCACAGTGCGCTGGCTTTTGGCGCTGCGGTGGGTGAATGTGGTGCTGGCGTCGAAGTCTTCCGCCTCGATGGTGAACGTGGCGTCATTGATGGGTGTACCGGCAATCCACATCTCACGCCCGGGGGCCTGCACAATCCACTCTGGCTGTGGTTGCCCGAATACCCGGCTGGCACTCATCAGCAGGCGGATGGGCGGATTGGCGTCTTCGGGGATGGTCTTCAATTGTGTTACCCCTGTGCATTGGTTATAGTTTCTATCAAGTCATAATTATAACACGGGCACACAGGTTAGCTGGCAGGGGCAACAACATGCGTTACACAAGAGTTTTGCTTGCGATATTGCTGGTCGGGATAGCGGGGTTATCTGCCGGGGTGCTGGTAATGGCCCAGGAGGGTGATACAGAGGCGGTTGCAGGGCCAGTGGAACCTGTCCCGGCGTGCCAGCAAACGCTGGATGGGCTGTGGGCACTGGTGAGCGATGCGTGTGCTACCGGGCCATCTGCTTTTGTGTGTAACGGTGGCACGGCACCACAGGCCCGCCCGTCGGGTTCGATTGCGAACTCGCTGGCGCCAGTGGGTGCGCTGGTGGAGACAGACCTGATTGAAGCGGTGCAGACGGCGCCGATTATCACAGAAGTAGTGGGCGGCGGCGTGATGTGGTTCCGCTGGGGAGAGCCACACTACATTACCGGGTTGCTGCTGGGTGAGGTTGTGCTGTTCGACGTAACACAGGGTGATCTGCCCCCGTGGACATCCATGCTGGTACAGACTGGCGTGGATAGGCCAGATTGCGCGACCACCCCGCACAATACATTCGTGCTGGAAGCACAGCCCAACATCCTTTCCCGCGTGACGGTGAACGGTGTGCCGATGGAAGTTGAGGGCGTGGTGGCGGTGCGTACTATTGGCGAGAGTACGGTGTTTGTCTCGCTGGCTGGCCGGAACCGTGTTACGGTGCAGGGTATTGAGCGCGAGTTGTGGACGGGGCAACAGCTTGTGGTGAGCTATGCGCCGGGGGATTTCTCGCAGCCGGTGTCATTGATTGGTGATGTGGGGCCGCTGGATCCGATAGTGATCGAAAACTTCCCGGTCGGTTTGCTGGATCAGCCGGTGTGGATGCCACAACCGGGGTATGCGATGACCGAGGGCTTAATCAACCTGCGCTCGGAGCCGTCACTGGAGGGGCTGGTGATCGGCCAGGTGCCTGCCGGGGAGTTGTTGACGGTGATCGGCCAGAACCCGGAGGGAGACTGGCTGCACGTCAGTGTGAGCAGTGGCTACAGCGGCTGGATGTTTGCCGAGTTGTTGAGCCGTAACCTGGGGGCTGTGCAGGCCAGCTACAGTGCGACGCCGTCCCCGCCACAGCGTTATGGCACGCTTACCACTGTGGCGCGAGTGCGTGCGCCTGCCGGGTTGAACGTGCGCGAAAACCCGGATACAGGCTTTGCTGCCGTGGGCGTTTTGCAGAATGGTGCGCAGGTGAACATGGTGGCCCGCAGCCCGTACAGCCCGTGGGTGAAGGTAGCTGATGGGGCGGGGAATGAGCTGGGCTGGGTGGCGGTGATTGCGCTGGATACCCGCGCCAATGTGAGCGCCCTGCCAATTGATGACAGTGTGCCACCCCCACCAGCAGATATTATCATCCAGCCGACCGCTGCCCCCGGTTCGTTCGGTAATGCCTTTCCTGACCCGAATGGGCCCAGTTTTTAACGAGTTCTTCAGTGTAAGCAGGTCACTTACCCCTTGTTTGCATATCACCGCTATGGCATCATTGACGGTGTAATGGGGCGTGGCCTAACGGCAGGGCAACTGTCTTTGGAACAGGAGATTGTAGGTTCGAATCCTACCGCCCCAGCACTGCGAGACGTAAGTCGAACGTCCCACTTCACTGAGACCGCCACCCACGGCGGTTTTTTGATTTCTGGTACCACTATGTTCACGCAACTGTTCAGAAATATCTTTGAGATATGCGAACGGTGTGCGTAATTCCAGCTGGACGTTTCCTGCGGAGTCAACAATGACTCGCTCAAACATTTGCTGTAACAATTCGCGTTGATCATCACGGTTCAAATCATTATACACGATTCCGACATATGAGATAATTTGCAGCGCAGAATGATTAGGGGGTAGCTCCACAGGATAGCGTGGAGCAGAAATCATGAGCTAAATCGTGTGTCTGGCTTAAGCCCTCGGCGTTTGGGAGGGACAAACGGCGGCGGTGGCACTTTGAATGTCAGCAGGTCGCCAACTGACCAGCGGTGGTCACTCAACCCCGCTGCCATAGCAGGCGTGCGTTGAACCCGGCGATAGCGAGAAGGGGTGAGCCAGAGCTTGAGCCGCAGGCTCTGGTGATAGGAACACAGGTTGTAGACGGTGCCGACCATGAACATACCCGCCTGTAGCGTATCGGCCCGACGCGCAAGGCAGCGTGTCCGTCGGGCGAGCGGTGCCAGCAACTGACGAAACGTGGCATGCAGTCGTTCGATGAAAGCGGTGTTGATAACGCCACCGCCCTGAGATCGTTGGAATAGCTCATCCACCGTGCCACAATCGCCCTGCGCGATACGTATAACCCATCAACAGCGAACAACAGCGGGCGACACAAAGCGAGCTTGCGAATCCGCTCGTCGAGCGCTGTCAGCAGCCTCTTGTCGCGGGTCGGGCTAATTTGGCCATCAACCCACAGGCGCGTCACCCCCACGATGGCCATTGCCATCCAGATCGCTCCCTGCTGTGTGTTGACCTTGATTTCATCGGCTTGCACCTGTCCTGAATCGCTCTGGTGTCGACCGATCACATGCTCATGAACGGCCTCGCTATGGGTTCCCGCTTTCACCAACCACGAGCGTACCGTTCGCTAATTCAGACTATACGCTGCCACCACGGCCTGAACCGGGCACCCATGTGCCAGCAAGGTCACCACGCTTTCCACTGTCTCGTGGGATGTCTTGAGACCATACAGCGCCGTTCCCCTTGTCACCGTGAACGTTTTGCCACACGTTTTGCACCGTCAACGCCTCTTCTTCTGGCTGTAGCTCACAACATTACCTGCGCCGACTTTGCCCCTATCCGGGCGCACTTGATTTGGGCAGAATTCGCTCTGGGGAGTCATCGCATTTCCGCAAGCTTACTCGTTTCGTCGCGAACAAGTTTGCTGATGATCCCCACTTTTAATGGTCCACGCATCGGGCACGTGGCCCCACGCAATGCGCTCTGCACCAAGGAACTGTGCAAGGTCTTCAATGCTCCGCTGAATCTGCCGCACCAGCCGCTTATTCTTCGGAGCACCCCGTTCTGCATACACATTCTGCACATGGAAAGTCCCCGTTTTTCTGTCCATACGCGGGTCAATCCGCCCGATCAGTTGATCCCCATGCAGAATCGGTAGCACATAGTAACCATACTGCCGTTTCGCCTTCGGCACGTAGATTTCTATCCGATAGAAAAAGTCAAACAGCAGTTCGGTACGGTCGCGGTCGCAGATGAGATTATCAAACGGCGACAGCAGCGTCGTGCGTGGGGCAAACTGACCGGCCTGTAGCTGCTCCAGCAGTGGCACATCGTCCGTGTGAATGTACCAGTCACCCTTCAGTGCCTCGCCATTCTCCACAACCTCCACACGCTCCAGCAATTGCTCGTTGACCAGTGTAGCCAGTGTCTCCGGTAAGTTCGGGTAGCGGCCCCGTGTGTAATGATACTTGATATGCGCCGGAGTCCCCACACCCAGCCCTTTGATCGCTTTTTGCGCGGCAAAGTGTGTGATTTGTGCGTCGCCCCACTCCTCGCGGGGTGCCCACTCCGGCAGATGCCGCTCCGTTAAATCCCAGATGCGCTGCTTACCCTGCCGTCCCACCACCATAACTTCACCGCGCGTCCACAGGTAGCTGAGCACACGCGGCACATACCGCGAACTGTACCATGCATGGTCTTCCTCGCGCGGGTCTACATCGCCAGCTTCAATATCCCTTGAAAGATTCGCGCCGTGGTCTCGCAGGTAATCCCGCACATAGTCAATCAACGGCGCTGCGCCTCGGTCGGCCAGCCATTGATAGTGATTCGGGTTGGCCGCTTTCTGCCGCATGTGCCATGCATGTACCGGGTAATCCTCCATCAGCACAATAGATGCCGCATGTGCCCAGTATTCGAACACATCCTTGCGCTCCCACAACAGCGCGTTAATGTCCGCCTCGGCGTACTGTCCCAGGCGGCTCCACAGCACCAGCAGGTGACTGCGCTCAACGGCGCTGATGGGGTCTAGCTGCACACAGCCCATATCACGGATCACATCCAGCATAGAAGCCGGTTTGTGCTTGTGCAGATGTTGTTTCGTAATCGCCAGTTGCCGCACGTCCTGCCGGGTAAGCTGCCGCATGATGAGGTTTTCCTGTTCGGGTGTAATTAGCTCATATGTACAGGGTAAGTATAGCATAAATGTGCGTTTAATTGGCTCTAAATGGTTTATACCACCTGTGATACCCTACCGCACATGCCCACACGACCACCCGAAGGGAGCACCCCCGCATGGACAGAGACACACGCAACGGCCTGCTATTTGTACTGGCGGCCTCTGCTGGCTATTCCCTGTTCCCCATCTTTACCAGAACCATCTACAACATCAGCGACATTGGCGAAATTGACCTTGCCATCTGGCGCTTTACATTTGCTATCCCCCTTATGTGGCTCGGCACCTACCTGTGGCAACGCATCACACAACCGCCGAGGCTGGAAAAACCCCTGCCACGCCTGCAACTGGCGCTCACCGGCATCTTTGCAGTAGCGGCGGCACTGGCCGGGTTCTTCGGGCTGCGCTTTGTGGATATTGGCATTTACATTGTCCTGTTTTTTACCTACCCGGTGATGACCGCTGTCATCAACACATTTCTGGGGGAACCGCTCTCACGGCGTGGCTGGCTGGCACTGGCCCTGACGATGACCGGCGTCGTGCTCACAGTCGTAAACCCGCAGATGTTCAGCGGCGAAGGTTCGGTGCTCATTCGTCCGCTCGGCATCTGGATTGCGATGGCAAATGCGCTGGTTGTCGCGCTGTTCATGATTATTAACGGGCGCATCCAGCGTGGCTACCCCACCACAGCCCGCGCCAGTGCATGGACGATGACCGGCGCACTATTCGTCACGGTGCCGCTGGCGGCCACACAGGGCGTAGAAATACCGTCCACGCCCACACTCTGGCTCATCATCGTCGGCATGGCCGCGTTTGCCACGGTGCTGCCCTACTTCGGCCTCGTGATGGGCAACAAACTGCTGGGAGCCAACCGCACATCCATCCTCGGCACACTGGAACCCGTACTGGCGATTATGCTGGCCGCGATTTTCTTTGGCGAACGCATGTCACTGTTACAGTTGATTGGCAGCGCATTAATCATCGCCAGCATTTTCGTTCTGGAAGCAAGAATCCCCCGGCGCGGCGCGTCAAAAATTGCACAGACATCAACGGCGAATTAATCTGCGTACGATGCGCATACAACGTTGGCGTCGCACGATATAGCTATTGAGCGGGGCGGTGATACTCACTGGCCCGTTAAAGTTGTCAACCGTAAGGACTTGCATGGACGCAAAAACTCGAACTGGATACCTGTTCGCAATGCTGGCAATGCTCTGTTTCGCATTTCTGCCACTCTTCACCAAACTCATCTACCTGCACAGTGACCTGCGCGGCATCGACATCGCCGTGTGGCGCTTCGGGCTGGCCGTGCCCATCCTGTGGGTACTGCTCACCCTGCGCAGCCGCAGCGGTCACGACCCACATCACAACGAACAACTCCCACGCTTCAAACTGATGCTGCTGGGCGTCATACTTGCATCCGGGGCGCTGGCGGCCTTTTATGGTCTCAGCATCGTGGACGCAAGTGTGTACAGCCTGCTGTTCCGCACCCAGCCAATACTGGTACTCGTGCTCAATGCCGTACTGGGCGAACGTTTCCCGATGCGTGGCTGGGTCGCGCTGCTGGTGACAACCGTTGGCGTGGTGTTCATGGTTGGCGACCCGGAGGCATTCGCAACGGCTGTTGCCGCCACGGGGGAATCGAACACCTATCTCATCGGCATTTTTATCGCGCTGGGTAACGCGCTGGCCGTCGCCTTCTACCACATCGGCCAGGAACGTGTCATGACGGCATTCAGCAACAAGCTGCGTGCCACCGCATGGACAATTTCCGGCACACTGCTCACAGTACTGCCCATCGCACTGTTCATGGGCGTGCGCATCCCACCCAACTGGCAGACGTGGGCCGCCGTCATCGGCTTCGCCACCATCGTCACCATTATGCCCATGTTCGCCCTCTACGAAAGCATCGGGCGCATCGGGTCGTCGCGGGTATCCATCCTGGGCGCGGTAGAGCCAGTGCTCACAGTCATCATGGCAATCATCCTGCTGGGCGAGCCAATGTTTACCCTGCTACAGTTCGTGGGCAGCGCCCTCATTCTGTCCAGCATCTTCATCCTCAACGCGAACTACATTCACTTCCCGTGGCAGCGCCCCCGGCGCAACCAGGGCGCCTACGCCCCCGGCGACTGAGCATTTACATCCCCGGCAGGCGCACAGCGCACTTGCGCCCGCACAAGTCCCCCTCAAAAATGGGGGGCTTTATCCCCGCTCTTATACAGTTGCGCTATAATTCAAAAAATTGACATGCAGATGTAACAGGTAGCAATACCATGAAACGCAAAAACAAACGCAACACAGTCAGCCGCATGATGCAAATCTGGCTGAAGGAAAACGGACGTGGCAAACTGGCCTACGACCAGTGGATGGAACTGGTAACGCTGCCACTATTGCCCATGCTGCTGGCATCTGTGCCGGTGATTGTGCTGTTCGCGTTTTCGCCGGTAGGGGGCTTACAAATCCTGCGCGTGGCACGCTTTGGCGGGGTGGTCGTACTTCTTGTGCTGGTACTCATCATCGGGGCACTGGTAGTGCGCGGCATTCGCCTGTCAAAACTGCCGGTACATCAGGCAAAGCTCTACGCCGGGGCAGAAAGCGACCTGTTCTCACGGTTTTCGAGGACGTTTGTAATGTACACGCGCGGGGGCGACCCGATCGAGTTCAACAATATGCTGCGCGGCAAACCCGATCTCATCCCCGATGAGCCATACGTGGTGCATTTCCTCGAAGACGAAGAACGCCGCACACTGGTTAGCTACGGCATCGCCAGCCACCCCAACGCCGATGAATGGCGGGGCTAGGCGAACGCCTGCCGCAAAATTTGCTCAAACTGGCGCGGCTCAATCTGCCGTGCAATATCACTATCCGGCGCATAACGGCGGTATTCCTCTAACGCCCGCACCAGAAGCATAACCAGTTCCCGGTCGCTGGCCGTCAGCCCGTGGCGGACGGTCGCCGCCGTCTGCAAATCCAGCCCATGCGGGATGAGTGCGTTTAGCGTGATTTCTGGCAGGTAGAGCGTATCGTTTTCAATAAAGGGTGCGTAGTTCATCATAGCCCGATCTATATGGAACAGTTTCCAACGCGCCAGAGTCTACCCCACATATTCCTGCCAGACTATATAAAATCATTAAAGGAAAAGAAAGAAAAAGAGACAATAATCTGTAACAAACCGGTTCAGATCGTATGTATCCGCTTACCTGACGCAATAAAACGACACATTTACAGTAAACTGAGGCTGTCGATCATTGAGTTAATATTGTGTGGCCGTGCTGTGAATCTCACTGATGCTATCCTGAAATCCTATGTGGTTTTACGTCGCAAGGGGCACCCCCCGCTGGAAGCCCTTGAAAAGCTGCGCCCGCGCGTGGAGGGGTTGGCTGCCCACGACAAGGGCCGCATTGTTGCCGGGGTACGCTACTACGAGCAACAGGTAAAAAAACGCCGCACGGCGATGGCCGGTCGTGGGGTGGCTGTAGCGGGGGGCAGTTCGCATACACCCGTCGGCACGCCCTCCATCTGTGAAAGCTGTAGCACCCTCAACTGGAATGACCAGACCACCTGCCGCGCCTGCAACGCGCCCCTTAAAACCAGCAACCACAACGACCACATGATGACACGCCGCCTCGGTGCCGGTGACGGCCAGCGCAGCGAGGAATTCCGCCCCGGCAACACACTCATCCTGCGTATGCCAGAGCAAATGGCTGTAGTAGAACTCTCCCCACAGGCCTATGACCGTAGCCTCATCTTCGGGCGCTTTGACCATTCCGGCGGCATCATCCCGGATGTAGACCTGGGGCAGTATGGCGGCACAGAACAGGGCGTTTCCCGGTTACACATGGCCCTCACCTATGACGCCCGCCGCAACTACCTCACCGTAAAAGACATGGGCAGCTCCAACGGCGTCTTCATCAACGGGCAGCGCCTCCCCGTGTTCGATACCAGCATCCTGCGCAACGGCGACCGCCTCGAACTCGGCAATCTGCTGATGCAGGTCGTTTACGCCAACAGCTAACTGACACGCACCCCCCGGGGTAGCAGCAGCCACCCCGCCTATTCATCCTTGCGGAAGAACCGCGAGAACGGCACAAACCGCCAGAAGTAATTCGACAGGATATGTTCGCGGGTACGCTTCCATGCTTTTTCTGCACTGTTGGCGTGCTGCTGAACCTCCACATCACTACCGGGGCCGCGCCCGTAACGCTCCTCAGTATACATATTCGTAATGGCAACCACCGGGCGATGCGCTTTCTTCGGCAGGCTGCCCGTAAAGTCCCCACGACGCTCCAGTGTCGTCCTGTTTTCCGGGATGTTCAGGCCCAGCAAGCCACGGGTATAACGCTCCATCCGTGCATAGGCCCGCACCACTGGCGATAGCCCGCGCATCCCGCGCCACTCCCACCACCACCACACAAACACACCAATCCCGGCAATCACCGCCAGCACCAGCAGGCCAATCAACGCCGTAACCAGCGCCGGTAGGATAAACGCCAGTGGCCCCGATGGTTGCTGCGAGAGCGGCGGTTGCGACGTAGGCACGATAATCGGCGTAGCCGTTACCGTGGGCGTCAGGGTCGGCGTGGGCGTGGATGGGCTGAATGCCGGTTCCTCTGCCGGTTCGGTAGGCGGCGGCTGTGACGGATCGGGCGTGGGCGACAGGGTCGGGGTAGGTGTCAGCGTCTCTGTGGGTGTGGCCGTAGGTGTACTGGTCGCCGCCGGGGTTTCCGTCGGCAAGATCGGCGTTTCACTATCGCCCCTGTCCAGCGGGGCCTGTGCCGCCGTCGGCTCAAACTCAATCCACCCATAGCCGGGGAAGTACGCTTCTACCCACGTATGCGCG
>JBCCQC010000119.1:0-9363 GCA_039024535.1 Chloroflexota bacterium | reverse complement strand
TACCGGCGTCCGCCCGTGGGAAGCCGATGAGGTCAGGGACGGGTTCCCGGTACTGGCAGACCGCTTCCGTTTCGCAACCGGCAGCGGTACGGAGTGGATCGAAGAACTGGAATACGAGCGCCGCATTGACCGCTTCGGGGCATTGCAGAGTTGCGTGGAGCAGAACGCCGTCTGCCTGAACGATGAAATCCTGCGGTTGGAGCCAACAGTACCCAACGTTTACGTTTACATCGCGCCCACTGTGCGGGGGCGCCTGCGTGCGAACCTGCTGGGCAACCCGAACTTTACGCTGGTCTATCCGTTCCGGTCATTCGACAGCCGCGACGGTGTACTGGTCTTCAGGCGAAACAGCTAACACAGCTCAACACGGAAGGACACCCCATGCAAGTTGAAGATCAGCAGGCCATCACCGCAACAGATGCCGTTGAAGCACAGCCCATCGAAATTAACATCGACTTCCGACGACTATTGACTCGTAATGTGGTACTGATGCTGGCGCTGCTGCTGCTTGGTGGCATGATTCGCTACTACACCATCAATGCTGCCGGGTTCCCGATACGCGACGGGGCACTGCCATACCGGGCAGCCCGGACTGTGCTGGATAACGGCTTTCGTTACCCCACCGTCATCCCCTACAACGGTGGCGACTTCCCGTTCCTGTACCCGCCACTGGGCATCTTTACAGCAGCCGCTGCGTCGCAGCAGTTCGACATCCCGCTGCTGGATATGTTTCGTTACCTCCCGGCATTCGCCAGCGCCCTGACGGTGCCAGTTGTCTACCTGCTTACCCGCACGCTATTTGGTGCAAAAACACTCAGCTTTGTGGCCGCCCTCGTGTACGCACTCATGCCGTCAAACGTGATCCTATCAATCACAGGTGGGGATGTGGCGACAACACCCGGCCTGCTGTTTGCTCTGCTGGCTATCCAGCAAGCCTACCTCCTGATCGTCAAACGCAGTGAAAATCACCTGCTACCGGCGGCACTGCTGGCAACCCTTGCCTTCCTGTTCGATCTCGCAATGGGTGCCTTTGCGATGAACACGGCGCTGCTGCTGTTGGTGCTGCATGGTCGCAACCGTTACAGCCTGCTGAACTGGCTGCTGCTTGTCATCTCGACAGTTATACTGGTCGGGCTATGGTTCTTCCCCATTGTCATCATTCACACAGGCCGCATCTATGGAGCAATGCTGTCTCTGGCTACTGGTGGCCTGTCAATGGAAACCGTTGTGCAACTGGCAATCTCAAACGTTGGTGGCGAAGTCCTCATCCCGATCATGACGATCCTTGGTATGCTGGGGTTCTTTGTTTTTGTCGCGCGGCGGCGTTTTTTGCTGCCGCTGTGGTACCTCACAACGATTGTATTCCTGCCGACAAACGCCCCGCTGCTGGTCACAGTACCACTGTCAATCATGGTGGCAGTAGCGCTGGTGCAGCTTCTATTTCCGTTACTTGCCGATGCCAGCTACAAAACCTACGAAGATGGCATCCCTGCACTGCGCTTTGCGCGTCAGGAATTCGTTCGCAATGCCAACAAACAGATCTACCATCTACCGGTTTATGCAACCGCTGTTGTGCTGCTGGTCTATGCTATCCACAGCGTATACGTGAGCGCAAACCCCCTGCGCGACCCGCAGATCCCCGACGCGGAACTGGAAGCGATGGCATGGATCAATACCAATTTGCCAGAGGACGCCCGGTTTCTGGTCATCACGGATGACGACAACTGGGAGACAGATACGGCTCTGGACTGGTTTCCGGTGCTTGCCAACCGAGAATCGGTCATTAACGTGCGTGCGTCCCTGTGGGATGGCACCTACCGCCAGCAGATTGGCTATTATGAGCGCCTTACCGACTGTAAAGGGAGCAACATAGAGTGCCTGTTTGCCCTTGAGGAGCAGATTGCCATTGATGCTGGTGCCACTCAGGAAGAAACGTCAGAATTAACTTCCGCCGACCTTGTAAGGCTGCGCTCCGGTGCTATCCAGCAAGCAACACAGCCCCGCCTGCGCGTGTTTGACTTTGTGTATGTATCTGTCCGCGAGCGTGGTGCCCTGAGCGGCTTTATTGCCCTCGATAGCCAGACGGAAACCAGCTACCGCTCAATCCGCAGTGAGGGCGGCGTGCTGATTTTGCAGCCCGTTGAGGATGACCCGCTGGACACTTCTCAATTCACGCAGTAGTGGCATAATACGGCCACCAGCTCACTGTAACTCAGGAAGACCATGCAGTCGATCAAACAACACGTCCGCGAAGGCGCCCTGCGCCCGCTCTACCTCTGGTTTGCTAACCGTTACCGTCGGTTGCTGCGCCTGTTCACCTACCCGGAGACAGCCAGCGTGGGCCGGGTAGACTATGATGCCTACTGGGACGAGAAGTTTGCGCAGGGCATGGGCGGGATGTCTGAATGGCGGCTGAAGCGGGCACGTGTATTTGCATCGCTGGTAGAAGAAGGGCAGACTGTGCTCGACCTGGGTGTAGGCGACGGTGCGCTGCTCAAGTTCATTATCGACGAAACCGGGGCCACCGGCTACGGGCTGGATATTTCTCCGAAGGCCGTAGAATTCTGCCGCCAGAACGGGCTTGACGTTGACCTGGCAGACGTAAACGCCCCGATTGACACATTTGTCACCCGGCCATACGACTACATCATCCTGTCAGAGATCATAGAACATATCCCCGACCCGGAACGAATGCTGACGGAACTGCGCCCACATGTCCGCAATGCAATTGTTGTTTCCGTCCCCAACACCGGGTTCTACCAGCACCGGCTGCGCCTGCTGTTCGGGCGCTTCCCGCTACAGTGGGTGGTCACCCCCGGCGAACACCTGCGCTTCTGGACACATGCTGATTTCCTGTGGTGGGCAGACCAGCTTGGCTTTCGTGTGAAGCAGGCCATCCCCTACGAAGGGGTGCCGGGGATGAAGTCTGTGTGGCCGGGGGTATTTGCAGCAGCGTTCGTGTACGTGCTGGAACCGTGATATAGGCCCCGAACCTGCCGCACTACTCAAACGTCACACCATACGTCAGCGTGTAACTGAACGCATCACTCTCCTTACCAATAACGGCACGCACCATCCCCTTACCCGCCTGTGCTGGCGTAATCGTAATTTTGCCGAAGTAGTCGTTGCCGCCGCGCAAAAACTGATCTTCTTCCCACAGTTCCAGTTCAATTGGCCCCGTCAGCCCACGAAAGCGAAAATCTTTCGGCTTATACTGATCTACAGACTGCCACCCGCGCTTGCCGTGCATCCGAGATTGGCTGAAGTCGAAGGTGTTAATCTCGTTGTTGCGCCCCGGCCTGGGCGACATTTTGCGACCTACCCGCTTGACACTCCAGATCGTCTGGTCATCCACACGGATGAAGATTTCGTCGCCGTCACGCTCCTGTGATTTGTTGCACGTCAGGCTGATTAACTGGAAAGCATAACGGCCACTTCGCGCTGCATCCACCAGCCGCCGCAGGTCAACCGATGTCGTGTTGACCGATACACCGCCGCCCTCCCGCACACCCCAGATGGCAATATCGCCATTGGCCAGGCCCACGGCCAGCAGTTCACCCTCAGCATTGAATGCAAGGCCGGTCACCGGTTCACCGTGGCGCAGTGTCATTTTAGGCTCTGCACTGCGTACAGATACAAGGCTCACATTCTGTTCGTGCGCAATTGCAATCAGGTCATTTTGCGGGTTGTAACGCGCCAGATCACCCTCCGATAGATCCAGCACCATCTCTCCGCTGGACATATCCCGCGCCATCACCCGGTCAGAGTAGTCTGTTGCCAGCAGCGTGTTACCATCCGGGTTAAACGTGACATCCACCACCCAGTCTGTCATGTCAGAAAATTCGCGGATGCGCTCACCGGTCTGCACATTCCACAGGCGCAGCGCCTTATCCTTGAGCGCCAGCTCACTGCCGTGTGCCGTGGCAATCAGGGCACCATCCGGGCTGAGTGCGATGTGATTGATAGGCGAGGGAGTATCAATTGTACGCAGCACCTCACCATTAAATGCCCGCCAGATGTACACCCGTCCGGCCGCATCCGCAGAGACAATCAACTCGCCACGCGGATGAACCACCACATCTACCACCCGGTCTCTGTGCTTGGTAAATGTTGATTTCGGAGAGCATTCTTCAGCGTCCCACAGGCGAACCGTGTTATCGTCACGGTTATTAAAATAGCCGCTGCTGGACGCCAGCGTTTTTCCATCCGGGCTGAAAGACAGGCCGGTAACGTCGGCCTTATGATCCATAAGTGTAGCAATCTGCCCTCCCGTGGCCATATCCCACATCTGGATGTCATTATCTACACCCGCTGTCGCCAGCGTCATACCGTCTGGACTGAATGCCATCGTCGTAATTTTGCCCCTGTGGGCACCATGCAGCACGGTGATCTGCGAAATCACCTGCTTTTCCGCAGAGATATTGTCAATTGGCGCTCCAATTTTGCCAATCACCCCATCTTCCGGTGCCTGCGTATTCCACAGCATAATGGACTTGCTGAACTCAGCATAATTGTTACCAGAGGCATAGCTGTTTGCCAGCGGGCTGAACGCCACAGGACTACTACCCTTGATGCGCCGCAGGCGCTGGCCAGTTTGCACCCTGTAGATGTGCAGCGAACCACCTTTTTGCTGCGTTGTGACTGCCAGCAGACTGCCATCTACATTAAACGCAAAGTCCTTATGGAAAGGCGAGTTAATCAGTGTGCCTACCGTTTCGCCACTTTCAATTGTGTAAATCCGCACCCGGTCGCCGTTAGACTCAATCACAGCCATCAGCTTGCCATCCGGGGAAAATGTCGTCTGGCGGATGCCGTCCAGATCGGTTGTGAGTTTGTGCAGGGAATTACCGCTTTTCTCTGTGGTGCGGATCGTGACGGTACCATCAGCTTTACCCACAGCCAGCAGCGTGCCGTCATCGCTGAAGGCAGCGTTCGGGTAGGCATCGTTGGAGAGGTTGAAGGCATGTATAAATGCCTTATCGTCACCGTACATCAGGTAAATGCGCTTATCAAACTCACTGATCGGTATACACGCAACAAGAGGCCGCCCCGCTGTACCATACCCCAACCGCAGTATCTTAAAATCATCCAGCTTGAGGCTGCTCTGTTCCCTGATCGTATTGTCTGGCCCGATGTGCAGCACCCTGACGGCATTATTGTTAGCCGCAGCAGTAAGTTCATAAACCCCGTCGTTGTGGGTGTGTTTGAACACAGCACCCAGTACCGATGTTGTAAAAACGCGCTGGCGGGCCACCAGTTGGCCGGTTTCCACTTCCCAGATGCGCAAATTGCCCCCGATGTCGCCAGTGACCATGCGCAGGCCGTCATCGCTGTAAGCAACGGTGGTCAGGAAGGTATCGTGAGGGCCAAAAAGACGGGTGGGCGTGACCCGGTGAATCGACTCGCCAGTAATCACTTCTGGTATTTGCGGATGCATATCCACTCCTGCTGAATGCGCTGATCTCGTCTGTTTTTGCTTACAGTATATCTTATTCACGCAGCATTCGGAATTCCGTCACATCACGGTGCAATTCCTCACGAGACAATCTGTTGCGTTTTCATTCATGTATGGCTAATATCGGATTTCGATTTATTGTTGCATGCTACGGGATAAAAATATGGTTTCCACCTCGCAAGCAGCCCTGCGCACCCGTCTACACAACACGATTGATCGGCGCGAAGCAGCGTCTATCGAAGCAGTGCGCGACTGGCTACGCCGTCCCTCCTTCTCAGACACAGGCGAAGGCATGGCAGAGGCCGCCGTCTACACCCGCGACCTGCTGGCGCAGATTGCACCGGATGCACAAATAGTCCCCACAGCAGGGTATCCAATGGTGCTGGGCACCGTAAAATCAAAACAGCCAGATGCCCCTACACTGATGGTTTACGGCCTGTACGACGTAACGCCGCTGGTTGCCGAAGAGTGGTCGATTGACGATCCGATGCGTGCGCCCATTGTCGATGCCGCAGACATCGGCATTACAGCCATCACTGGCCGGGTACTGGTTGGACGTGGAGCCAATAATCACAAGGGGCCTGTGCTTTCCAGCATCCTGGCGGTCAAAGCCATGCTGGACGTTGAGGGTGATGTACCGGTTAACCTGATCTACGTCATTGAAGGCGAAGAAGAAATCGGTAGCCCCAGCATGGCCGGGTTCGTGGCAGAACACTACACCCTGCTGAGCACCGCTGATGGCGTGTGGCTACCCTGTATGCAGCAAAGTTCTATCGGGTCGATGGTGCTACGCCGTGCCTACAAAGGTGCGCTATTTGCAGACCTTGAGTGCAAGGGCGGAGAGTGGGGCGGCACGCTGGACGCGAAACACATCTGGGCGGGACATTCTGCATGGATTGCATCCCCGGCCATGCAGCTTATACGTGGCCTTGCAACCCTCTTTGATGATGAACAACGAGCCACAATTGACGGGCTTGACGAAGCCCGGGAAATCTACCTTGCCCCGGATGACCCGGCCATACAGAAAATCGTGGATCAATTCCGGGATAACCCGCACTGGCAGGATAACCTGTTAACTAACCTGAACGTGCGGCGCCTCCTCGGAGATAAGCCGCTGGCAGAGCATCTGGCACACTATATGGTAGGCACCACGTTCAACATTCAAGGGCTGGATAGTGGCTATCAGGGGCCAACGTTCTATACCAACATGCCGGGTAGCGCCACAGCAAAGGTCGATGTCCGCTTTACCCCCGGCATCAGCCACGAAAAAATAGTGGAATTGATTCAGGCTCACCTCTACCGGCGTGGCTACAGCGGCATCGAAGTCAAAAACTGGCGCGGCTACGACGGCGCACCTGAACTCCCGGATGTAGAGGACACACTGTTGCAGGCGGCACGGGTGACTGCCGAAAAATACAACGTTCCGCTACGGACGTGGCCCATCGCCAATAACTGCTGCCCGGCGTCGCTGCTGGCAAACCTTGACCGTCAGATTCCGTTCAGTATTGCAGGGCTGGGCCACGGCGCCCGCCCCCATGCCCCCGATGAGTACATCACCGTGGAGTCCATCAACAAGCTGATGCACTGGACGGTTGATTACCTGACGGACTGGGCCGAGATCGCCAGAGCTACCCGGTAGTACAGACGATCACACACCCAGATACTGCTGCCACAATTCTGGCTGCATGTCCAGTTCAGTCGAATTCCCCTGCCACACCACACGCCCACGCTCAATGATGGTGTGATGGTCAGCAAGAGAAATCAGCCGGTCAATGTACTTATCAATGATGAGAATCGTCTGCCCGGATGCTTTGATTGAACGCAGCACATCCCAGATTTGCTCACGCAGCATGGGGGCCAGCCCCTCGGTTGCCTCATCAAGGATGAGCAGATGTGGGTTGGTCATCAGCGCACGGCCAATTGCCAGCATCTGCTGCTGCCCGCCAGACAACCGATTGCCAAGATTGCGTTCACGCTCCTCCAACATCGGGAACAGATCGTAAACGCGCTCCAGCGTCCATGGATCAGGCGTGTTGCTGCGGTTGCCTTCAAACGCGATCAGGTTTTCTTTTACCGTCAGATTCGGGAAAATCTGCCGCCCCTCCGGTACCACCCCCATCCCCATACGGGCAATGTTCTGCGGCGACGTTCGATGAATGGACGTCCCCCGAAACGTGATATTGCCACTGACCGACGATTGCAGGCCAAGGATGGAGCGTACCGTCGTGGTTTTGCCCATACCATTACGCCCCAGCAACGTCGCAACCTCTCCCTCTTTGATAGTCATGTCGATGCCAAACAGCACCTGGCTGGCCCCGTAGCCCGTTTCCAGATTTTCAATCTTGAGCAGCGTTTCACGCTTTTTCTTTTTCACAGCGGCACCTCCTCACCCAGATACGCCTGCTGCACGTCCACATTTGCACGGATTTCATCCGGTGTGCCGGTAGCAATAATGTCGCCGTAGACGAGCACAGAAATACGGTCGGCAAGCTGGAAAACTGCGTCCATGTCGTGCTCTACCAGCAAAACAGTTACGTCCTCACTCACATCACGGATCAGGTCAATAATCTTCACAGACTCATCCATGCCCATTCCAGCCATCGGTTCATCCAGCAGCAGTAACTTCGCATCGCAGGCGAGTGCCAGCCCCACCTCTAGCTGCCGCTGTTCCCCGTGCGAAAGCTCACCCGCAATGATGTCCATCCGGGTACCGAGTCCAATGCGTGCAGCGATAGCGGCTGCTTCGTGGAACAGTTTTTTCTCACTGCTAACCGGCTTCCAGAACCGAAAACTACTGCCAGACTGCCCCTGCACACTCAGCGCAAGGTTATCCAGCACGGAATAATCGCGGAAAATATTTGTAATCTGGTAGGTTCGGGCCAGCCCCATGTGAACCCGCCGGTACATGGGCAAACCGGTAAGATCGCGCCCCTTAAACAGAATGCGCCCACCATCCGGATTCAGCAAACCCGATACCTGATTGATGAGCGTGGTTTTCCCGGCACCGTTGGGGCCGATGAGCGCGTGAATTTCGCCTTCGGCCACCGTGAAATCACAGTGATCTGTGACGGTGAGGCCGCCAAACTGCTTGTAGAGTTGCTGTAGTTCAAGTATATTGCTCATCAGGACACCACTTTTTCTGCTTCAGGTTCCGGGACGTTTTCTGTCACCGGCTCCCGTGTGGCTGCTGGAGCAAATCGTTCCTGTGCCTGCGTCACCAGCCCGGTAATGCCCTGTGGCGCGGCCAGTACAATCACCAGCAGCACCACCCCCACACCAAACTGCCAGTAAATAGTAAAACTCTCCAGCACGGTTTCCAGCAGGATAAACACAAACGCCCCAACCACACCACCCCAGAAGCGCCCCACACCGCCCAGAATCACCATCACCATCAGCGCACCGGAAAACGGCCATGCCAGCGAGTTCGGGCTGATGAACGTATTCAGGTTGGCATTCAGTGCCCCGGCTAACCCGGCCAGCCCCGCGCCAATCACAAACCCGACCAGTTTGTAGCTGTAAACCGGGTAGCCAATCGCCATCATGCGGCTTTCATTCGTGTGGATGCTCTGGAGTACGTGGCCGAACCGAGAGTGAATAATGCGATGCAGCAGATACAGCGACCCCAGCAGCAAAGCAGCCACAACATAGTAAAATACAGTGTTATTTGTCAGATCCACACCGGGGAACACCAGCGAACGCCCACCCATGCGGATCCCATCCTGCCCGCCATACGCCCGCAGCGACGTAAACAGGAAAAAGAGCATCTGCGCAAATGCCAGCGTAATCATGATGAAGTAAACGCCCTTTGTGCGCAGGCTAACCGCTCCAATTGCCAGCCCCAGCAATGCCGTGATAGCAATTGCCATCGGCCAGCTTATCCACGCCGATGTGACGGCACCATCCGCGAG
>JBCCQC010000118.1:0-9375 GCA_039024535.1 Chloroflexota bacterium | reverse complement strand
CCCCCAACGAAAATCCGGGCAAACAACCTGTTGGGGCGACCCCTGGGGCCGCCCACATTCTCATTTTTTGTGGGTTTCGTTGGGCGCGGCTTGGCCTCGCCCCTACGTTGTGTCTTTGCGTCTTTGCGCCTTTGCGTTAAGAATACTGCAACCAAACACGCCAGAAACACCATCACCACAGCAAACACGTTGTTATGCTTGGTCGCCACAGCAAACCCCGCCGCCCCACCGAGCAAAATCACATCCCGCCAGCGGAAACCGTTCTCTACCAGCAGAACCCCGCAATAAACCACCAGCACCCCCCCGAACAGCATACTGCCTTCCATCATGGCGCGGCGGCCATTCACCAGAATCACCGGGTTCACGGCGTAGAGCAGGCTTGCCATATACGCCACGGGAGCGCCGCCAATCTGCCAGCCGATTGCAAATACCAGCAGCACACTCGCCGCCGTAAACAGCGCCGATGGCACCCGCGCCACCGGCAGCAGCACATCGCCGGGGTGATGGCCGGTCGTCACGTTGTAGATGAAATCTGCGCCCCAGTCCCACTGTTCGTTGACGTCATCTACGCTTAAACCAGCGGCATCCCATGCGGCCCCGATGGTGTATTTGTTCACTGTGCCGTTGAGCAGGCGCAAGTCCTGTTCCTGTGGGCTGGCGGGATTTTCCGCGTGGAACACGGTTTGCAGGTCGCGCTGCTGGAACGCGTAGGCGTAGTCGTGGCTCATGTAGATCTGCGTGGATTCGTCGCCGTGGAAGGGCGTGACGCCGATTCCGGCGAGAACGTAGGCCATTAATGCGGCCAGCCAGAGTACGGGCAGGATGATGCGCGGGTTCATACGTTCCCCACCCGATCATTGACGCGGGGGCGCAGGGGAAACGGGTGAATGACCGAACATTGCCCAATTTTCGCGGTTATCGTCAGCCCATATCCAGACCCCTCCCCTGTATCCCCTCCCCGCCACAGGGAGGGGACTCTGCTGCGTGCTGGCTCCCTTCCCCCGCCACGGGGGAAGGGTTGGGGATGGGGGTCATGTCGTGTTATCCGTGCGCCTCTGCGCCCCTGCGTTAGAAATACGGACACAACACCGGGGAGTACACCGGACAGACACAAAAAGGAGGCAGCACGCTGCCCCCCTACCGTTGTTGTGAATCTGTTTTGCATTTACGTGATCGTAATCAGAATCTTGTTCTGTTCTACGCTTTCGCCTGCACCGGCACCAATGCGCTGTACGATGCCTGCACGCGGCGTTTTGAGTTCGTTCTGCATCTTCATGGATTCCAGAATCACGACCGTCTGGCCTTTTTCGACTGTTTCACCCTCCGTTACCGGGATGTCCACAATCAGTCCCGGCATGGGGGCCTTGATGACGACTTCGCCACTGTCAGAAACGTCACCGCCGCGCCGGTTGCTCAGCAGCAGCGCACGCTCATCCATCACGCGGACGTTATACAGCCGCCCGTGCATCTGCACTTCGTAGCTGGGTTCGTCCTGGTCGCCGATGAGGACTTCGTGGCTGTCCGTCTCGGCAATCACGCTATACAGCGTTTCTCCCAGAGAGAGAAAATCCACGGTGCGGCGCTTGCCATCTACGAACAGGTCGCCCTCCGGGGTGATCTCGATTTCGTATTTTTTGTCGTTAATTGTTGCATGGTACTTCATCGGTTGATGCGCTCCCAGCGGCTCAGCCACTTCCAGTTGCTTGTATCGCGTCCGGCACGCTGCACAATCTGCCCGGCAAGCTGCCGTTTGCGATGCGCGTATAACGTTGCCACCACCGCCGCGATTTCCAGTTCGTCTTCGGTCGGGTCGTCTTCATACGTGGACATGCTGAAGCGTTCTTCCACGAATTTGGTATCGAACTTGCCGGCCTGGAAGCTGACGCTGTCCAGCAAATTCTGGTGGAACGGGATATTGTGCTTCAGCCCCATAATGCTGTACTCCGCGAGGGCGCGGCGCATCCGCAGCATCGCCTCGCTGCGGCTGTCTCCGTTGCAGATGAGTTTGGCAATCATGCTGTCATAGTACGGCGTGACCTCATAGCCACCGTATACGCCGCTATCTACGCGCACCCCCGGCCCATGCGGAGCCAGCAGCGTGCTGATGGTGCCGATGGACGGAATAAAGCCGTTGTAGGGGTCTTCTGCGTTGATGCGGCACTCAATGGCCCAGCCCTGCGGATCCAGCACACTTTCGGTTGGCCCCATGCGGCGGCCACGCGCGATGCGAATCTGCTCTTTTACGAGGTCAACGCCCGTGACCAGTTCTGTGACGGGGTGCTCTACCTGAAGGCGCGTGTTCATCTCCAAAAAGTAGAAGTTTTTATCCCTGTCCACCAGCCACTCAATCGTCCCGGCGTTCACGTAGTCTACGGCCTCGGCAGCCTTTACGGACATGTCGCCCATTTTCTCGCGCAGTTCCCGATCCATGAACGGGCTGGGGGCTTCTTCTACCAGCTTCTGGTGGCGGCGCTGGATGCTGCACTCGCGTTCGCCCAGATGCACCGTGTTGCCGTGCATGTCTGCCAGAATCTGGAATTCGATGTGGCGGCCACCCACGATGAGCTTTTCGATGTACACGGTACCATCACCGAAGGCGCTTTCAGCCTCGCGGCGGGCCGTTTCCAGCGCACCGGGCAGGTCTGCCAGTGATTGGACGGCACGCATCCCCTTACCGCCACCGCCAGCAGAGGCTTTTACCATGATGGGGAAGCCGATTTCTTCCGCAGCAGCCATGATTTCATCGTCACTCAGGCCCGGTTCCGTGCCGGGGACGATAGGTACACCGGCTTTCTGGACGGCTTCGCGGGCGGAGAGTTTGTTGCCCATTGTGCGGATAGCATAGGGCGATGGGCCAATGAACACGATTCCCGCGTCCGTTACCATCTGCGCAAAGTCCGGGTTTTCGCTCAAAAAGCCGTAGCCGGGGTGGATAGCATCGGCGTTTGTCTGGTGGGCGGCGTCAATAACCTTCTGCATGTCGAGATAGCTTTCTCGTGGGGCAGGCGGCCCGATGTTCACGGCTTCGTCGGCATAGCGCACATGCAAACTGGTACGGTCAGCCTCGGAATACACTGCCACGGTGTGAATACCGAGATCGCGGCAGGCGCGGATGACGCGCACGGCAATCTCACCACGGTTGGCGATGAGAATTTTCTGGATTTTCGTCTGGGTAGGTGTCTGTTCTGCCATGTTCGCCTCCTTACAGCGGGATGTTGCCGTGCTTCTTCGGCGGGTTATTATCGCGCTTGTTCTGGAGCACGTTGAGGCCGTTAATCAGGCGTTCACGGGTTTCGCGCGGCTCAATCACATCATCAATGAAGCCACGTCCGGCGGCGACATACGGGTTAGCAAACTTCTGGCGGTATTCCTCTACCAGTTCGGCTTTGCGGGCTACCGGGTCGTCGGCCTCGGCCAGTTCGCGCCGGAAAATGATGTTCACCGCACCGTCCGGCCCCATAACCGCAATTTCTGCCGTGGGCCATGCCAGGTTCAGGTCGCCGCGAATGTGCTTGCTGCTCATCACGCAGTAGGCACCGCCATAGGCTTTGCGCGTCGTTACGGTGAGCTTGGGCACGGTGGCTTCACAGTAGGCGTACAGCAGTTTCGCGCCACTCATGATGATGCCGTTGTGTTCCTGGTCGGTTCCGGGCATGTACCCCGGCACATCCACAAACGTGATAATGGGAATATTGAACGAGTCGCACAGGCGGATAAAACGCGCGGCCTTCTGGCTGGCTTTAATATCCAGCACACCGGCCAGCACCATCGGCTGGTTTGCGACAATACCCACGCTGTGCCCACCCATCCGGGCAAAGCCAACCACAATATTAGCCGCATATTCCTCGTGAATCTCATAGAACTGGCCGTCATCTACCACGCAGTCAATCACATCTTTGATGTCGTAGGGCTTGTTCGGTTCCAGCGGCACAATTTCGTCCAGGTCAGCATCAGAGCGCAGCGGGTCATCCGTAGATGGCATGAACTGCGGGTCTTCCATGTTGTTCTGCGGCAGGTAGGTAAGCAGTTCGCGCACCAGCAGCAGGGTTTCGGTTTCGTTCTCGCCTACAACGTGGCTCACACCGCTTTTGCTGGCGTGGACACTCGCGCCGCCCAGTTCCTCGGAGGTCACTTCCTCGTGCGTCACGGACTTTACCACGTCGGGGCCGGTGATGAACATGTAGCTGGTGTCCTTCACCATGAAGATAAAGTCTGTGAGGGCGGGGCTATAGACGGCACCACCCGCACACGGCCCCATAATCACACTGATCTGCGGGATGACGCCGCTTGCCATTGTATTGGCGAGGAAGATTTCTGCATACCCGGCCAGGCTCTCTACACCCTCCTGGATGCGTGCGCCGCCGCTGTCGGCAAGGCCGATGACGGGTGCGCCGGTTTTCATCGCCATGTCCATAATCTTGAGGATTTTCTCTGCATGGACTTCGCTCAGGCTGCCGCCCATTACGGTGAAGTCCTGCGAGAAAACGTATACCAGGCGGCCATCCACAGTGCCCCACCCGGTAATCACGCTATCGCCGGGGAACTTCTTTCTGTCCATGCCGAACTCGCGGCCACGGTGCTGTACAAAGGCGTCTACCTCATGGAAGCTGCCGGGATCCAGCAGAATATCGAGGCGCTCGCGGGCGGTGCTGCGGCCACTTTCGTGCTGCCTGCGGATGCGGTCTTCGCCGCCACCGGCGTGGCTATCGGCACGGCGCTGGCGTAACTCTTCAAATTTTTCTTCTCTGGGGGAAAGTCGATCATTAACTGCCATAATTTATTGGTCTCCATTGTGTCTATCACGCTTAAATATATGGACGTAAACGAGATAGCCTGACGGGATAATTGCAGTCAGCAGGGCGGTGGCAAGCCGGAACACGAGGCGGCCCCGTGCGTAGTCTGATTGTGCAAACAACACAGGGCGCAGGGTTTCTGCCAGGATGTAACCCAGTACCACCCACGCGCTGACAAGCAGCGCATTCTGACGCCGCCGTAACAATAAAACACCGCACACGCCATAAAGAAACGCCCAACCTGCCAGCAGGATGCTGGTAATCGTCGGGGAGAGCGTCATCCGGGAGGCGAAATCCGATGGTGTACGGAAGGCACTGAGGGCCGCGCCCAGTTGCAGCAGGGCCATCAGCAGCAACGGCAGCGCAAGCCAGCGCAAACAGCCAGAACGCTTTGCTTTTTGTTCCATGAGGGCGATTATAGCCTGTGTTAAGGTTCCGTTCCATCTTTTGTTCAAACTGCCTGAATTCGGGAACCTGCGCCGGGGTCAGTCCGTGAAGTCGCGCAGCAGCGAGTTGATGAACTCCTGTGCGGTGGCCTCCCCCTGGATGACCTCCCACAGTGAACGAGCCACCGGCACGGCAATGCGGTGTTTTTCTGCCCGGTAGAGCACGCCGCGCAACGCATTGTAGCCCTCTGGCAATACGCCCATTTCCGCTTTGATCGCCTCTACGGATGCGCCCTGTGCCAGTCGTTCGCCCAGGTGACGGTTGTGGCTGTGCGGACTGAGCGCGGTTGCCAGCAGGTCGCCGGTACCTGTGAACGACAGGAACGTTTCTACCTGTGCGCCCAGCCCGCTGCCAATGCGGGCCATTTCTTCGATTGCCAGCGTGAGGTACACCGCCCGGAAGTTTACGCTGTCCACGCCCGCGCCGTCGAACAGGCCGAGGCCAATCGCATAGATGTTCTTCAGGATGCCGCCCCACTCCACGCCAATTTCATCTGACGAGAAGCGCACCCGGAAGGTTTCGGTGTCAATCAGTTGGGCCACGCGCATCAGGTCGTTCGGGTTCTGCCCGGCGATGACAACCAGCGTGGGCATCCCGGCGGCGAACTCATTGGCAATGCTGGGCCCGGAGAGGATGACGGCGGGGTTGTGCGGGAACATGTGGCGCAGTGTGCCATAGGCGGTGAGGCCGGTTGCGGTGTGGATGCCCTTTGCCATGTTGACCAGCAGCGTGTTCTCGTCCATATCGCGTTTGACAGGCGCAAGTGTGGGCTGAATGTAGGTGGTGGGGATGCCGACGAATACCACGCGGCACTGCACGAACACATCCCGTAGATCCGTGGTGGCGTGCAGGTTTTTGCTGAGGGTGTGGCCTGCCAGATAGCGGCTGTTGGTGTGCTGCGTGTTAATTTCCGTCACGACATCGGCGTCGTACTCCCAGGCCAGCACGCGGTGCCCCCCGGCGGCGATAAGATTTGCCATTGCCGTCCCGAAGTTGCCCAGCCCGATCATCCCGATTACCTGCTGCATATGCCCCCCGTGGGTGTGTGGTTATTGCCGGGGATTGTACCTGCGTAGCAATATCCCCGCACCCCGCAGCGTGCATAGGACGGTCTAAGGGTTGACGGATTCCACTATAATCGCCTGCTTCAGTGGAACACCGTTACGATAGATACCTGCATCTCCGCCAGTGTGATAGATGTACTCACCATTCGGTGCCCAGTACACATCCCACACTGAATCCTCAGCCGCTATAGTTTCGACAATCTCTCCGGTTTCCACATCCCAGATCGATATAATACCGTCGCCGCCGCCAGCGATTTGATGCCCGTCGGGGTTCCATGCAATGGACTGAACGGGAGATTCTGTATCTATTGCATGGAGTGTATGTTGTTCGCCAGTTGCTACATCTGTGACGACCACGCCGCCGAACGTATTGGTAGCCATTGAATTCCCATCTGGACTCCATCGAATAGAGTTAGTAGCAGATACTTCATAACGATTCATCAGTTTTGTTTGCCACGTAGGCGAAATCTCCCATAGCAAGATAGAAATCATCTCAGACTCACTATCATATTCAAGTACGGCCAGTTGATCTTCTGTTGGATGCCAGTCCATACCAATGATACTGGCATGGATGGAATCTGATAAATTGAGCCTTTGCCTATTCTGAGCCCGGTCCAATACCAGTATCGTGTTCCCGAAAAAATACGCGAATAGACGATCATCAGAGTTAAATCGCAAATATCCAATTTCGGCAAATCCACCTTCCATGAAGGTTCTTTTTTCCTGACTCACAGTGTTGATGACACTTAAATCACCATTTGCGGTGTTGTAGGCAATAAGTCGCCCATCTGAACTTAGAGCAAGCCCTTCAACCGGATGTGTTTCATCTACCTCAATCTGCATGAGTTGTTCGCCAGTCATGCTATCTACCATTTGAATCACATACATTCCGCTCGTACCAGAGCCATCGGTCAAATAACCTGAAATAGCTAACGTCCTGCCGTCCACACTCACGGCTAATGGCGTCATCTCAAAATAGCGGATGTTCTGTGCGGCAGCCACACCGGGTAACAGAGCTACCAGCAGAGCGATCAACAGGGCGCGGCATTTCATAGCAGGGTTCCTCTCACGAACACGAACAGTTTTGCCGTCAGTGTACCGCCACATGAACCCGTCTAACTGTACGGTTCACCTGCGCTGCCACCAGAACCACGTCTGTTTTCCCCGCAGTGCTGCCCGGTCGGATTCAGGAGGCCCCGTCCCCGTCCCGGTAGAGTGCCATATAACGCGCTGCGACCCCCTGCCAGCTATACCCGTCCAGAATCACCTGCCGCCCGTTCTCCCGGAGTGCATCCGGCAGTTGTACATCGGTGAGCAGGCGCACGGTCTGCGCGGCAAGTTCAGCGGCGGTTTGCCCGCGCAGATAGCTCTCGCCGTCTGCTACCGCGATGCCGTCCACACTCAGTGGCGTTGCCACCACCGGGCAACCCATCGCCAGCGCCTCCAGCACCTTGTTTTTGATCCCGGCACCGACGCGCAGCGGGCACACAAATACAGTCGCCTCGGTGTAATAGGGGCACACGTCGTCCACGCGCCCGGTAACTTCGATGTACTCGGAGGCCAGCGCCTGCATTTCAGCAGTGGGGCCATTGCCCACCAGCCACAGCCGCGCCGCCGGGACAGACTCGCGCACACGGGGGAAAATTTCTCTCGCCAGCCACAACGCGGCATCACGGTTCGGTTCGTACTCGTAGTTGCCCACAAACAGCAGTTGGGCCGGTTTGCGCCGTCGCTTCAGCATCATAAACCGCTCCAGTTGTACCCCGTTCGGGATGACTTCTACACGCAAATCCGGGGCCAGCGCCAGCAGTTCGTCCCGGTCGTTTTCGCTCACGACGGTGGTCACGTTGTAGGGCGCGAACATCCATGACTCGAAGTTACCGGCCGCTGTGTGGTTCAGCCGGTGTTTGAGTGACTGCCACCAGCCGCCTCCCCCACGCGCCAGTACACGCCGTGTGTACAGGCTGTAGCTCTCGTACGGTGTGATGACCGTGTGTAAACCGTTTAATAACTGCGCAAAATCGTAGATCTGCACTCCCCCGAACAGATGCACCGCGTCATAAGCAGTGGCAGCGAGGCGGCGTTCGATCTCGCGCCATAGTTCTGGTAGAAACGAATTTTCGGGTGTAGTGGGGAAGCGTGCCGCCGGGAACAGTGCCCGACGAGCCAGTTCAATGGGGGGGCGGCGCTGTGCATCGAATAGCATCACATCGTGGAAGAACTTTGTGTATTCGTTTTGCTCCGTCTGCGACCAGTCCGAGGCGAGTTCGGCCAGTGCCAGCAGGTCAATTGTCACCCCCATTGTGGACAATTCGCGGGCGAGGTTATACACAATCAGCCGATCGCCAAGGTGCAGCGGCCACGGCGGGCAACGAGAAATCATCAGGATGCGCATATGGCTCCCCTGTTGTCAGATCAAACACCGAGGAGCATAGCGCAGGGCGCGGCGCAGTGGCAGGTTGTATCAGGCGGGGTGATGCTGTGGGAGTTTTTCCAGATCCAGCGCCATGTTCCAGTCCAGTGTGCGATCAACATAGCGCAGGTGCGTCTGCCCCAGTTCCAGCGTGGTGAATGCCCGTGATTTCGTCCTCGTAATCATCTGCGGCACAACATCTGCGAGAAAAGCCACAAACCCCGGTGGTGTGAGGGATACCAGCCAGTCAAGCTGCGGATGGTCGAGGTGAATCATATTGCGACGGATTTCCATCACATTACGCGGGCAGGCGACTACATTACGGGCATCGTTCAACACATGGACTTTGCCGGGGGCTGTGCTCATTAATGCGTAAACATCCTTGCTGACGGCTGATGCGCTTTCCAGTGTTATATGACTTTCCCAGCCGATGTAAATAACTTTTCCGGGTATGTACCATGTAATGTGTGTGTTATGCATGTTCTACTGACCCCAATGCTAATTTAATAATACATTACGCATAGTATACTCCGCAATTCTGTGCAGGGTAATGAGTGTGTAATGAAAAATAAACTCTCATGTTAATATAGCGCTAAGATCGGTCAGGTTCAAATGGGATGTCCCCGATAATGCCCATATCTCGCAGGGTTGTACGGAT
>JBCCQC010000117.1:0-9398 GCA_039024535.1 Chloroflexota bacterium | reverse complement strand
TGAATGATGGTTTTCTTGGCACCATAGCTACCTCTCCCGGTGTAGCCGCGCACTTCTTCACCATCGGCCAGCAGTTCGGCGAGATGGTGCAGTTCTTCGGGTGTGACAAAGCCGGTTTCGACTGCACGCAGGTAGCTGTCTTTTTTTTGAGCCAGCACGGGGGCGATGGAGTGGGCTAACTGGTCGATCTGGTTTTTAGTGCGGGTGGTGGACTTTACCAGACGGCGGCGGGTGTTGATGTAGAGACGAAGCGTTTGCGTAAGGGCTTCGCGCTCCGGGTCGAAGGCGCGGGCGGTGCGCGGTGCGTTGTCATCGGCGATCATGCGGGCGATGAGTGCGAGGGCGCGGGCGTCGATGGCGTCGGTTTTGATGCCGGAAATATGGGTCTGGCGAACGTGGCCGGTGGTCTCGTGATTGACGAGATAGAGTTGGGCGGTGGTGTGCTGGTGCAGCACAGCCGCGATGGGGGCCATGTAGTGATAGCCGGTTGGTTCGGCGGCGACGACGCCACCGGGAACGGCTTCAATCAATTGCTGGTGCCAGTCCGGGTCTTTCAGAGAGATGATCTGCACCGGGAAATGGCGCGGGTCGTTGTCGTCGGCGCGGGCCAGCACAATATCGGTTTTGCCGATGTCTATGCCGGTGGGTAAAAAAGAGTGGTTCTGCTGCGTCCGGTTGACCATTTTGTATCCTAACACGCTCGGAGCGTAATACCTAATCAAACTTCGCCGGGTCTGGTCGCGTCATATCATGGGCCTGCTCAGGGCAGGATATACTCTGCACGCTTTGACCTTGCAACAGCACCACTCTACTATAGGATATACTCTTGCGTCGTTTCTTGAAATTCACAGAGGATAAAAATCGATTATGCAGGACATTATTGTTAGCGGTAGCATCGCATATGACTATCTGATGCGCTTCCCCGGCCAGTTTAAAGAGCACATCATCCAGGATCAACTGGATCACGTCAGTCTTAGCTTTCTGGTAGAGGATATGACCAAGCACTGGGGCGGTGTTGCTGCTAATATCGCCTACACAATGGCATTGCTGGGCGCACAGCCGAAGCTGTTTGGCACCGTGGGCCGTGACTTTGGCGACTACGAAGATCACCTGAAGGCCGTAGGGGTGGATTGCAACCTTGTGCGCCAGCACGACGAAGTATTTACCGCGTCATTTTTTGCCAACACCGATCTCGATAACAATCAGATTGCCTCGTTTTACAGTGGCGCGATGGCGATGTCAAAAAATTATCTGGTAGCCGATGTGTATGAGGGCATCCCCGACCTTGTTGTGATCTCTCCGAGTGACCCGGAAGCTATGCTCAAGCTCTCCACAGAGTGCCGTGAGCGTGGTATTCAATTCGTGGCAGACCCATCGCAGCAGGTGCCGCGCCTTGACGGTGAACAACTGCGCCGGTGTGTGAGCGGGGCTTACCTGATGACCGTGAACGAATACGAAGCGGACATCATTTGCAAGAAAACCGGGCTGGATATGCACGGCCTGCGTGATCTCGTAGAGATTCTGATTGTGACGCAGGGTGCGAAAGGCTCTGCCATTTACCTGAACGGTGACAAAAAACAGGTGGGCGTCTTCCCGCCGGATGAAATCCTTGACCCGACCGGCGTTGGCGATGCCTTCCGGGGCGGGTTGCTGCGTGGTATTCAGCTTGGCCTGCCGATTGAAACGGCTGCCGAAGTGGGTGCCACCTGTGCCACCTACGCGCTGGAAAAAGTGGGTACACAGAACCATTACTTTACCGCACAGGCGTTTGTAGAGCGGTTCCGTACACAGTTTGACGATGACGGTGCGCTGGACGCATTGGTATAACGCAACATAAAAACGTGTGGTTACATTCACAAAAAGCTATGTTAGAATGCCCGCGTTTTGATGATATTAATCCGTTGATATAGCCAACAGGAGTAGTAAATGGCTGTAGAACATGATGTAAAAGACCTGAGCCAGGCCACCGGCGGGCGCTACCGCATTGAATGGGCCGAACAGGAAATGCCGGTGCTGCGCAGCATCCGCGAGCGCTTTGAAAAGGAAAAGCCACTGGCTGGCGTGCGTATTTCCGCGTGCCTGCACGTAACCACCGAAACTGCAAACCTCATGCACACGCTCCAGGTCGGCGGTGCAGACGTGGTACTGTGCGCATCCAACCCGCTATCCACGCAGGACGACGTGGCCGCCTCGCTGGTTGCCAACTATGAAATCCCCGTTTACGCCATCAAGGGCGAAGACGACGCAACATACTACGATCACATCAAGGCTGCGCTGGACTTTAAGCCGCAGATTACGATGGATGACGGTGCTGACCTCGTGAGCGAGATCCACAAGACGCGCACCGAACTGATCGAAGACATCATCGGTGGCACGGAAGAAACCACCACCGGCGTGATCCGCCTGCGTGCGATGGCAAACGAAAAGGCGCTCAAGTTCCCGGTCATCGCCGTGAACGACAGTGACACAAAGCACCTGTTTGATAACCGCTACGGTACCGGCCAGTCTACGATGGACGGCATCATCCGCGCCACCAATATTCTGATTGCTGGCCGCACGGTTGTCGTTGCCGGTTATGGCTGGTGCAGCCGTGGCATCGCGCAGCGTGCGCGTGGCCTGGGTGCTAACGTTATCGTCACCGAAATTGACGCGCTGAAGGCGCTAGAAGCTGTGATGGACGGTTTCCGCGTGATGCCGATGATGGAAGCCGCCCCGATTGGCGATATTTTCGTCAGCGCAACGGGTGACATCAACGTGATTGACACGCACCACTTCGAAGCTATGAAGCACGGCGCAATGGTGTGCAACAGCGGCCACTTCAACGTGGAACTGAACCTGAAGGGCCTGGCAGAGATGGCAAGCGGCGAGCCGAAGCGTGTGCGTCCGTTTGTGGATGCCTACGATGTGAACGGCAAGAGCATTTACATTCTGGGTGAAGGCCGCCTGATTAACCTGGCTGCCGCAGAAGGCCACCCGGCCAGCGTAATGGACATGAGCTTTGCAAACCAGGCACTGGGTGCAGAGTATATGGTGAAGAACGCAGCCAGCCTCAACAACGACGTTTATAAGATTCCGGACGAGGTTGACCACGAAATTGCCCGCATCAAGCTGGCAAGCATGGGCGTAAACATTGACACGCTGACCGACGAACAGGTACGTTACCTGAACCAGTGGCAGGAAGGCACGTAAAGAGCCACCGCCTGCCGCGCCAATAACTGAAGATATGAGCAGAGGGGTTTGAATAGCAGGTGTATTCAGCCCCTTTGTGTTTCATCACAACACCGAGGAAGGGATAACCATATATGCGACTGACAATGAAACATTTGCTGCTGGTGCTGCTGCTTGCACTGGCATTTACCGGGGGAACGGTAGCCAACGCGCAGGATGAAGGGTTGATGCGTTTCGTCCACACACTGGTAGATGGCCCGGACGTGGACATTGCCGTAAACGGCGAACTCGTGGCCGAGGGTGTACCGTTTGGTGCTGCCTCTGATTACCTGCCGGTTACTGCTGGCGATGTCGAAGTCATCCTGAACAGCGCCGGACAGAACGACAATCTAATCACACAGACATTTACTGTAGGCGCCGACCCGGTCACGCTGATTATCAGTAATCTGGACGGGTTCATCCCCTATGTGGACAACATTGACCCGCTGGGCGTTGGCGAAGCCCGTATCACCGCCATCCACGCGATTGATGCTGGCCCTGCCGTAGACGTGATTCTGGAAGATGGCCGCCCGGTTGTGCCGGGGCTGGAGTTTGGTGTGGCATTCGGCACGCTGGATATTCCGATTCTGCGCCTGCCACTGAATGTAGTGCCTGCTGGCGGCGATATTTCCGGCGCACTGTTTGCGGAGTCGATTGAGTTCACACCGTTTACCGGAACCTCCTATATGATTGTGGTTTACGGGACGGTAGACGCGCCAGAGGTGATGGTACTGAGCACGGGAGTCAACCCGAACCCCGGCGACGGTTTCGTACAGATTGAGCACGGCATTGCCGGTGGCCCGGTCGTGGATGTGTACGCAGGCGATACTCTGATTGGCATTGGTCTGGAGCCGGAAGCCAGCACCGTGATGTTCCCGGTTCCGGCTGGTGACTACGCCATCCAGGTGACAGCGACCAACACCACCGATGCCGTTGTAGAGGCTGACCTGACGGTTGGCGAAGGTACCGAACAGATTGCTACCGTGCTGGACGAAGACGGCGAAGTCGTCATCAGCGTGGAAGGGGCAGCCCCGGCAATGGTTGAGGCGATGGAAACCGAAGAAATGGTTGAGCCGACCGCTGAAGTAGAGGTGGTGCAGGTAGAGCCAACCGACGCCCCGGTTGCAGCCGAGGAAGTCGTCCCGGCACAGTCCACCCCGCCCCCGGCAGAAGTCGTCCCGGCGGCCCCGGTCGCAATGGGTGGCCCGGTCGGGCGCGTGCTGCTGGATCCCGGTGCGAATTTGCAGCTTCGTCAGTACCCGGACAGCGAGTCGCTTTCTCTGGGTCTCGTTCCATCTGGCGCGACGGTAGACATTCTGGGCCGTGAGGGTGCGCCGGTACAGATTGAAGGGCTGTTTAGCGAAGAAGTGCAACGCGAAATTGACACCTTTGTTGACCCGGCAGAAGACCTGCCCGACGACGAGGACATCAACCAGGACAACACATGGCTACAGGTCTCCTACACTACGCCGGACGGCGGCCAGATTGAAGCGTGGGTGCTCGGCCAGTTCCTGTCCATCAGTGGCCCGGACGGTGGCGGTATCCGCCTGGCAGACCTGCCAACTGTACCGAGCAATGACTTTGGCGAGGCTGTAAACACCGAAGTTACGCCACCCCCTACCCCGGATGACGCGCTGATTGCCACTGTGTTCAACCTGAACCCCGGCGTGAACCTGAAAATCCGCCGCACACCGAGTACAGAGGGCGAAACGCTGGCACTCATCCAGGCCGGTACCGTGCTGGAAGTCATCGGCTTTGGTATTACCGGCAATGCAGTGCCCTCACCGGAGACCGCCGAAGATGCCAACTGGGTGTTCATCCGCTACACCACGCCAGAGGGCGGTACCATCAGCGGCTGGGTTTCGACACAGTTTGTGCAGTATAGCTGGCGTGGCGAGCGCATTGACTTTGAGGAAATGGAAGATCGCACGCTGCTGCTGTTCGAAGATGAAAGTACACGCGGCGAACTCGGCGGGGGTGCTGTGGCCTTCTCCCGCCCGACGGAAGACCCGCTGCGCAATCAGTTTGTGGCAACCGTCAATATTGACGCCGGGGCCAACCTTCAATTCCGCATCACGCCAGATTCTAATGCAGAATCTCTCGGCCTGATTCCAAGTGGCACACAGTTGATCGTCACAGCGCGTGACGCCAGCGGTGAGTGGTTCTTCGTGGAGTTCGAGAGCACCACAGGCTGGATTAGCGCGAACTTTGTACGCCTGACTTTTAACGGTGAACTGGCCGACGTGGACGAACTACCCATCGACGGCTAAACGTGCAACAATATGCACGCAGACAGGGTACCCGGCGGGGTGCCCTGTTGTTGTTTATACTTCTGCACAAAACCCCCTCGCATTACACATACAATGAGATGAACGCACATACGAGGAGTGATTGATGCGCCCGTTTTACATCATAGCCTGTTTACTGGCCCTTGTCACAGCTTGCAGCCCGGCAGCCACACCCGCCCCCACTACAGAAGGCGTAGCACTTAACGATGTGGTCTCACCCACCCCACCTGACGCCACCGACATGCCTACGGCCATCCCCACCCGTGCCCCACTCCCCACCGCAATCCCTACGGACGACACACCCAGCTTGAGTGATGTTGCACTCAGCGGACGGGCAAAAATCCGTACCGTGCACGCATCCCCGAACCTGCCCCGCGTGGATGTATACCTTGGAGGACAGGTAGCCGGGTTCAGCATGGACTATGGCGAGGCGACCGGCCAGGCGGATGTTGTTGCCGGTGATTATGTGTTCCGGCTGCTGGAAAGCGGTGCCCGACCGGACGACCCGGAGCTATTGCAGCAGGGCGTAACCCTTGAAAATGGCGATGAACTGGTGGCGCTGGTCATGCCCGATGAAGATGTTATCGTTGTAGAAGAAAATCTGGATTCCCTTACCGGGGAGCAAAGCCGCGTGCAGGTTATCCACCTGATACCGGATGCGCCGGACACGACCATCGTTGACAATGCGAATACCGAACTTTTTAACGCCATCAGCTATGGTGAAGTTTCTACCGGAGTGATTTTTGAACCGGGCGATACGCTGATCACATTTGAGAATATCCTGGAAGACTATGCGGTTACGTTGCGGCCACGCCGCACCTATACGTTCGTGCTTTACGGCACACCGGAAGACCCGGACGTAATTGCCTACGACTTCGCTGCGCCCTCCCGTGCGGAAGTGTTGTTTGTCAACCTTGCCGATGAGATTGGTGAGGTAGATGTTTACCTGAACGGCGAACCATTCAGCGAAAATGTGGGGTTCGAGAACAGTGACAGCCTGAACAATCTACCCGTTAATACCTACGATGTGGCCGTTTACGAAAGTGGTTCCGACCCCACAGCGATCAGCCCACTGCTGGAAAACCGCCTGCTGCTAAACCCGGACGATGAGGTATTTGCGCTGCTGATGGGTACGGCGGCTGACCTGCGACTGGTGACCTACCAGGAACCCGACGATATGACCGGTGCCGACGAAACGCGCCTTACCTTCATCAGCGCGGTGAGTGGTGTGCCGCAACTGGAAGAACTGCACAACGATGACCTGAATCTGGCAATCAACTATGCACAGCCGACCACTCTCACTCTGCCATCCAATGTGTATAACTTCGAGTTTGCTACCGATGTAACGGAAAATGACTATACGTCCGTTGCCAGCGTTGACCGGCAGGAGTTTGAGGAGGGGGTCAGCTATCTGTTCCTGATTACCCGTTCGCCAGATACCATCAATACCGACCCGGTGCGCTTTGAGCGCGTGGTGGGGGCACGTGAGCCAGAACCCGACCCCAACGCAACGCCGCCGCCACAGGAGCCGATCTTCTACTTTGTGAATGCGCTGGATCGTCCGCTGGAAGTTACGATTGATAATGAACTGGTGGCAGAAGCCGTCCTGCCGGGGGAATCGACCGATCTGCTAACAACAATCGGTGGGGCGTACACCATTGCAATTGCCGATGCAGAAACCCGTGAGTTCCTGTACGAAACAAACCGCGTGCTGGTGCAGGATGGGGAATACACGCTGGTGTTTTTTGGTGATCTGGAGCGGCAGAACTATGCAATGGCAGACTTCACATGGGAACTATCCGGCCCCGCGTTCGAAACACAGAATGGGGCTATCCTGCGGCTGGTTAATGTGAACCTGAGCACAGGCCAGCAGCTTGCCACTGGCTATACTTTTGCTGCACTCCCGGAAGATCGCCCGACAAACATCCGTGCCACGCGCCAGGCAGAGGGCATTACCGGCGAACCACTCCCGCTGCCAGCCGGTGTCACCGGCTTTACGAACACCGCAGTGTCATCCGGGGCCGCGTCAGAAGCAGTCGTGATTCCATCTGGCCCAACAGACCTGTACGCCTACAACATCAGCAGCCGCAACACCACCACGATCCTGTTTGATGTTGAACTGGAAGCACAGCGGCGCTACGACTTCATCATCACATCACAACCGGGTGAACCGGAACTGACCGGCATCCTGAGCGTGTTTCCGTTGCCCTGACGCTGGTATGCCAATGGATATTGGATATAATGCCCCCGTTATTGAACTGGATGACATCACGGAAGAACCCTCGTGCGCATATTGATTACCGGGGTGAGCGGCTTTGTGGGCCATCACCTCGCCCAACACCTGCATCTGGCCTACCCGGATGCTGAACTACATGGTACCACCCGCCGCAGCGATGCGGACTTCAGCGCTATGCCCTATGTAACCCGGCATGTGATTGACCTGCGCGACCCTGACAGAACCAGCGCACTCGTCGGGGATGTGCAGCCACAACAGGTTTACCATCTGGCGGCCCAGGCATTTGTGCCACGCTCGTTTGAGGCACCGTGGGAAACGCTGGAGAACAATGTGCGCTCACAGCTCAATCTTACGCTGGCGTGCCTTAACCTTGACCCGCTGCCGCGTGTGCTGGCAATCAGTTCCGCAGAGATTTATGGCATTGTTGGCAAAGACAGCATCCCCATGCACGAAGAACTTCCGCCACGCCCCACCAGCCCCTACAGCGTCAGCAAGGTCACGCAGGATATGCTGGCGATGCAGTATCACGGCAGCCACGACCTGCCTATCATGACGGCCAGGCCATTCAATCACTTCGGGCCGGGGCAGAATGCACGGTTTGTGGCACCGGCATTCGCCATGCAGGTCGCGCGGATAGAGGCGGGCTTGCAGTCCCCGATTATTGAGGTGGGTGATCTGTCTGCGAAGCGAGACTTCACAGATGTGCGGGATATTGTGGCGGCCTACCGGCTGCTGGCAGAGCAAGGCGAACCGGGGCAAACCTACAACGTCGCCAGCGGAAAAGCGGAAAGTATCCAGTACCTGCTGGATACGCTACTGGGGTTCGTAAATATAGAAATCAAAGTCCACATTGACAGGAGCCACCTGCGCCCTGTAAAAATCCCCATTCTGCTGGGCGATGCCACCCGCCTGCGTGAGCAAACCGGCTGGGAACCACAGTTCAGCTTTGAGCAATCGCTGGAGGATGTGCTGAACGACTGCCGCCAGCGCGTGAAAGAACTGAAAACGACCGAATAAACGACAACGCGATACATTCATCGAAACGGGATCAACGAGGAAAGGAGCAACACGGCATGTGAACGCCACACATGCCCTGTGAGCGAATTATGAGCGAAAAACGTGCGTTAATTACCGGTATCACCGGCCAGGATGGGTCTTACCTCGCTGAGTTCCTGCTGAGCATGGGCTACGAGGTATATGGCCTTGTACGCCGCAGCAGTACCATTAACTACGAGCGCATTAACCACATTCAGGATCAGATCAAGTTTGTCTCTGGTGATATGCTGGACTCCGCCAGCCTCGTGAAGGCGCTACAACAGTCACGGCCACACGAGGTGTACAACCTTGCAGCGCAGAGCTTCGTGCAAACGTCGTGGGATCAGGCGGTGTTTACCGGCGACGTGACCGCACTGGGCGTTACGCGCCTGCTGGACGCGATCATGCAGGTTGATCGGGACATCCGCTTTTACCAGGCCAGCAGCAGCGAGATGTTCGGTAAGGTGAAGGAAGTCCCCCAGCGCGAATCAACCCCATTCTACCCACGCAGCCCGTATGGTGTTGCAAAGGTTTACGGCCACTGGATTACCGTTAATTACCGCGAGAGCTATAACCTGCATGCCAACAGTGGCATACTTTTCAATCACGAATGCATTGCGGAACACACACCT
>JBCCQC010000116.1:0-9400 GCA_039024535.1 Chloroflexota bacterium | reverse complement strand
TTTCGTCGAAGCCGTGAAGTGGATAAGTCGCAGCGGGGCGCAGTGGCGTTTGTTGCCGGGTGAATACGGCAAATGGAACAGCGTGTTCAAACGCTTTCAGCGCTGGTGCAACAACGGTGTATGGGAGCGGATGCTGGATCATTTTGCTGATGATCCGGATATGGAAAACGGGATGATCGACAGCACCGTGATTCGTGCCCATCCCTGTGCAGCAGGTGCCCAAAAAAACATGGACAACAGGCACTCGGACGAAGCCGGGGCGGCTTCACCACGAAAATCCATGTGACGGTTGACGCGCTGGGTAACCCGTTGCGATTGTGCCTGACAGCCGGACAACGCCATGACATCACGCGAGCCTATCACCTGCTCGAAGGGTTTGAGTTTGAACGTCTGATTGCGGATCGCGGCTATTCGGCAGCTCATTTCATCGACTACCTGCTGGATCGTGATATTGAGGCGGTGATTCCACCGCACCAACGGGCAACGGTGCTGCGTGAGTACGACCGCTGGTTGTACCGGGAGCGTCATCTGGTCGAATGTTTTATCGGCAAGATCAAGCATTTTCGGCGTATTTTTTCCCGCTTTGATAAACTGGATCGGTCTTATTCTGGCTTCCTGCATTTTGTCAGTGCTTTGATCTGGTTACGCTGAAATGTCAACACAACCTAGCAAAACGCTCAATTTCAGTTCCCAGGCCGAATTTACCCCGATTGTTGTCGGGTGTCTTTAGGATTGGATTTTAGACACGCAAATCCCGCAAGTTGGTCAGGTTAGTCGACAAATTCGGATTCCAAATGTAGTCGCCCGTGAGTGAAATGTGTTCCCAGCCAAGCGGTGTGAGATGTTCGAGGTGTTTGTCAGTGATCGCCCACCCCTGATGACGAAGATGTTCGACCGCCTTTTCAATATAAATCGTATTCCAGATGGCGATGGCAGATACGACCAGATTGAGGGCGCTGGCCCGATAGTGCTGATCTTGTAGGCTGCGGTCGTGAATGCGCCCCAACCGATGAATACAAACCGCACGGGAAAGGGCATTGCGTGCTTCCCCTTTGTAGAGCGCTTGATGAACCTGCTGGCGCATGAGCTTGTCCTGAATCCAATGTAGCGCGAAGAAGGTGCGCTCCAATCGCCCAATTTCTTTCAGGGTTTTCGCCCAACGATTCTGGCGAGGATAGTGTGCCAGACGTTGTAGAAAAACAGGCGGTGTGACGGTTCCCAGTCGCAGCGAACTGGCAATGTGAAGCATCTCGATCCAATCGTCGTAAATCAGACGGGTGTTGATGCGTGCACCGAGAATCGGCTTGAGCGTGGGATAGTGTCGGGCATGTTTGATGGGATAGAGCTTGAGCTTGTTGAAGCTCCGAATGCGCGGGGCAAACCGAAACCCAAGCAGGTGGCACAGGGCAAAGACGTGATCGGTGAATCCCTTCGTGTCGGTGGCGTGCTCGTGGATATCCAGTTGCGTATCGTGGTGCAGCAGTCCATTGAGCATGTAGGGTGCTTCGCGAACGCGGGTCGAGATGACCTGCGTGTAAAACGGCGAATGTTGATCGGATACATGGGTGTAGAAGGCGATCCCCGACTCCTTTCCATAATAGGGATTGTGTGAGGTCGCCGCCGACTGAAACGCGCCGGTGGGAAAATACTGGGCATCCGACGACGAGCGAGTGGCGCTGCCCCAGTGATACGCAAATGGGTTTGCCATCTGAAAGTGGGTGAGTTGGGTGAGTGCCCGGGCGTAGGTGTCATCGCGAATGAACCAGTCGGCAATCCATGCCAGACGATCGTAGTGGGTGTGATGGCTCGCCAGTGCCATTTTCTCAATCCCCAGATTGATCGCCCCCGCCAGCAAAGTTGTACACAGCGCCAGCGGGTTGTCGAACGGCTCATCCGTTTGCAGGTGGGTGAACTGTTGGGTAAATCCCACACTGGCATCCACCTCGAGTAGCAGATCGGTGATGCGAATGCGTGGCAGTAAGCTGTAAACCGCACGCCGCACCTTCGCCATATCCGCAGGGATGTCGAGTCGAGTTCGGGCAATCTTCAGGCGATTGTTGATCCATTCGACATCCTCAAACGCACCATTGGCAAGTCCCTCATCCACCTGCTGGATCTGCTGATGCAACGCTTGATGACTGACGCTCAAATAGGTAATCGGATTACGCGGCACCGCCACCGGAATCACATCCGCATCCAGCATCGTTTGCCACTGCGCATCAGGAATGAGAAAACTTTTCAGCGGACGGAACTGATCGCTGCCCGCCACCCAGATGTCCCCCGAACGCAGACCATCCCGCAGTTTGTCCAGCACACACAGCTCGTAGTAGCGTCGCTGCAAGTCACCATCTTGAAACACGTACGGTTGCCAGCGCTCGTCCACAAAATCAGTCGGTGCCCACTCGGGTAAATGAGCGCGTTTCCCCGTGTCCACATCACAGATCAGTTGAATCGCCTGTCGAATATCAGCAGTCTCTTCGTGTCCTTGAAAAACGAACGCCTGTAAGAAATGCGGACTGAAGCGGCGCACATGGCTGTAGCGATTGCCCACCAGCGTGAGAAAATCAAAGTTGGGCGGACGCATTAACGTTTCAGCCTGCTCAATGTCTGCCACGAACGTTTCCCACGAAAACGCCTCGTCAATCTGCTGGAACACATCCCGTTGGTGCTGACGTGCGGCAATCACCAGCTTGCCGAGGGCAACATACTGATGGAGATGCTGGTTGATGGTCTTCCCATCGGCGAAAAATCGCTCCGAATACGAGGTTTGGGCCCGTTTGAAAACACCCTGATACAACCGGATAAACAGGTTCAGTGCTTGATCAATGAGAGTACTTTGTGACCGCAATGCGAAAGCGACCAGCAGGGCATCTCGCTCCGTCGAATTTCTCAAATCCCGTAGATGCCAGACACTCAAGCGTTCACAGCGCCGCGCTAACTGATGAAGTCGATTGGCATTTACAGCATAATCGTTAGCTGTGCCAAGTTTCATGGCCTTCAGAAAGGTGAGGCGGTCAAGAATCACCAATAGATTGTTGATCGTTGCCGTGCCAGCAGGCTGTTGAACCCAGTGTGCATAAGATTTCCCGGTCTCATCGCGATTGGAAAGTAACAAATGCAGCCTTGTACGTTGATCATCGGATAGACTGGATGCCAGTGCCTGATACGTTTGATGATTGACATTCTGAATAATGCCGTGCAAGAAATTTTCGAGTAGGGATAGTGCAGGAATAACGACCTGCTCGTCGCGCATTTTCGCCAGCAAAATATTCATCAAAACGATCGCTTTGTCCGTGCTGCGCGCACTGGTCATCATCCAATCACGCAGGTGTTGTTTTGTGGTATCATCGAAGAGGTGGAAGCCAAACCGTTGACGCAAGCGATACAGTTGCGACCGACGGGTTCCGTAGTCATGTTGATAGCCATCTAATACCGATATCGGTAAGGCAAGTTGCTCCGAAACCAGGTTGATGAGGTAGTCGGGCAGTTGTTCATTGATTTGCCAGATGCGTCCCGGATATCGCAAGACACACAAGTGAAGCGCAAAAGCAAATTGATGGCTATCTGTCCCCTGTTGCTGGATGATCTGCATATCTTGTTCGGAGAATAAATAGAAGCGCGCAATGAGGCGGACATCATCGGGATGGGGAAATGCCATCACCTGCTCACGCTGGCGTTGGGTCAAGATTGTATTGCGTGCCATTGGTGCATCCTTTACATCAACTTTTTTTGGTGATTATTATACCTTCGTGTAGCAGTAAATATACGAAGGCAAATGAAGGAAATTATCAATTATTTCGCTGACAAATTTGATATATACGAAGTTATATCGGGGAGGTGAGGTGTGAGGTGGGACATCCAGTTTCAAACCATTGAAGCTCACCCCATACAGATTTATGTCGGTGGTGGAAGTAAAGTGCGCCGCTCGCGTCTGAATCGCTTTTGTGAGTGGCAGCTCACGACGGGTGACGCCTGGTACCTGCCTGATCTCGCCGCATGGCGTGATCATCTTCTTGATACCGAAGGACTAAAGGCGAAGACCGTCGGGGATTATCTCTCGACAGTTCGCTCGGCCTATCGCCACTTTTTGAGATCCAATAAGGCACGCCAGTGGTTGTACGATCTCATGCCTGCGGATCTGCCACCTGAGCGCCAGGTTGCGGTCATGACAGAATTTGAAACCCGCCTGAAAAACGCGATTGATCCCAATAATGCCCCCATCACCATCATTGACGTTCAGGATGAAAGCGATACCGATCACCTCTGGTTGACGCCACCGCAAGTTGCCACACTCGTTTTGATGCCCGGTGTGGATACCTTGAAGGGGCTGCGCGATACAGCGATGATGGCGCTGATGCTGTGCACCGGTGTTCGTGCTGCGGAGTTACTGGCACTGGATGTGGATGATTTGCAGGTGATGTTTGGGAGCACGCTGGCATTGCGGATCCAATCCGGTAAAGGGGCGAAGCAGCGCCTCATTCCATACGGTGCACAGGACTGGGGGCTGACCCTCACCCAACATTGGCTTGACCGCGCCGGTATCTCATTGGGTGCGGTCTTTGTTGGAATGCGCAAAGGGGATAACTTCTATCTGAACAAGGAAGGTCACCGTGTTCGCCTCTCTGAACGCTCGCTCGAGTACACGCTGCAAGGCTATCCGATCTCGGTTGATGGCGAACTGCGAACCGTGACACCACACGACTTGCGCCGCACCTATGCACGACAACTCTACCTGACAGGCACTGACCTGACGGCCATTCAACAAAATATGGGACATACGGGTCAGGACGTCACGCTGGGTTACATCGGTACGCTGGATGCGCGTCAACGTGAACCCGGCGATATTTATGGCACCACCTGGCTGCGGTCGCTATGGGACACACTGGCAGTGCCGACGGACTTTCCCATCAATGACGAAGACGAGGAAGTTGATGAAACGTCACCGTCTGTACCACAGCTCGGCGGTTATGTGTTCAAAATTGTGCTCCACGATGTTCATCCGCAGGTCTGGCGGCGCTTCAAAGTGCCATCCGGCATCACATTTCATACCCTCCACGACATTGTTCAAGCCGTGATGGGTTGGGAGAATTACCACCTTTATCGCTTTGTGCTGGATTGGACAGGGTTCACTGCCCAACCCATGGCAGATGAAGATCAGTTGTCAAGTGAACCTATTGATACTTATCTCACTGGCGAAGGACAGCAACTCTTCTATGAATATGACTTTGGCGATTCATGGGGGCATGTGCTGACACTTGAGAAGATTCTGACACGCAAAGTGACTGCACCGCGTTGCATGGCAGGGAATCGTGCCTGTCCGCCTGAAGATTCAGGTGGCCCGTGGATTTACAGTGAGTTTTTGCGTTCGCGCCGCTCACGGAAAGGACGTGTTTCACGTAAATGGCAGCATCGCATGGGTAATTATTGGGATGCTGACGCTTTTGACCTTAAAACGACCAACGACAATCTCCGATTTGAGTGGCAGAACCTGAATTCGCCTTGACAACAATCGGGGTAAATTCGGCCTGGGAACTGTCATACATCGGAATGACCGTCACCCCACCATTTTTATCGTAGCGCCGAATCGTCGTTACACTCTAGCTCAAGCGGTTTGCCAGCAGCTTCCGGCTGTACTGTCCCGGCGCTCGCCGAATCATTTCCACATGCAATCGCTGTCTGTAAGTACGAACGGTGCGCAGGTCGGCAGCTCGAATGGGGTCTGCACCAGTCACCTGTACGTTGAGAGCGCGCTGCACGACTGCCCGACGGCGATTCCACAAATCAACTGGGAGGGTAATACGGCTGACTTCATTCATGCGCTGGTCACTGGACTCAATAAGTACGGTGACTGCGGCGATACTCCTGCCATCGCACGTGTATTACGTGAAGTCGCTGACAAGCAGGGCGATGACGTGAAAGTGCACGCGGAGAAGCTGATTACTGAGATGATTTCGGGTGATACGTCCGAAAACGATGATGAAATCTGCGGCTGTCAGCGAATTCGACCGCTTGGTGGTGGTGGGAACGGAATGGTATGGTTGGCGTGGCAGCCTGGAACCGAGCGCGAGGTAGCGATTAAGTTACTGCGCCCAGAAAAAGCCGATAAGCCTGAGCGTGTACGCCGTTTTCGTGAAGAACCCCGTGCACAGGCAAAACTAAGCGCCGTCAACGCCCATGTGACGCAGGTCTTTCAAGTGTGCGAGTACAATGAGCTGCCTGCCATCGTGATGCAGTATGTGGCGGGTGGGTCGTTAGAAGCCTATTTATCCAAACATGGGATGCCATCAGCTCATGTTGCCTGTGATTGGTTGGCACAGATAGCAAATGCGCTGGATGCTGCCCATACCCTGTCTGAGCCACTGTACCATCGAGATGTAAAGCCGGAGAATATTCTGGTGCGCTTGGGGGATGATGGACAACCTGACCACCTATATCTGACGGATTTTGGACTGGCGTTGAGCGATGACCCGACCAAACCCCGAGAGACCATGCAGGGCGAGAAAGTTGGTACACGGGAGTATATTGCGCCGGAACAGTTCGCCAGCGATTACTATCATCATGGCATCAGTGCGGCAACAGATGTGTATGCGCTGGCAATTATGGCGTATGAGTTACTGACTGGCGTGTTGCCCTTCACAGGCGATGACGACGAGATACTTGCCGGACATCGCTCACTGCCGCTGCCGGAACACCCGTCGCTGGCACCGTTTGTGCTGGATGCCCTGCGTGAGGGCGCGGCAAAAGACCCGACGAAACGCCCCGAAAGCGCAACCGCGTTTGTCAACAACCTGCGCGACGCACTGGCAGGCAAAGCACCCGCCGCGATTGAACACTACCTGACCGATACACTCGAAAACCACATTCAGCGGGTGATGCCAGAAGAGGTGTTTGACGCGCTGAAAGAGGCATATGTTCGGCTCGCCGGGGAGACGAAAAAGCAGCGTACACCGAAGAAACGCCCGCCAAAGACCAAGAAACACCTGACAGGCAAGGGATTGGGCTTTGGTATTAAGAAGAAGAACGTGACGGCACCCCCGCCGCTGGAACTCTCCGGGGAGCTGCACGCCCCGCATGAGCAGGGGCACTACGGCGAACCTGAATACACGCCGGACATCCGTGAGCGTGTGCGGACACTGAAACGGGTGGTGATGCTGGGTGCGCCCGGTGCCGGCAAAACCTTCACGCTGGCGCGGCTGGCACTGGACTATGCCAAGGCGTACTATAATGACCCGAACACACCGATTCCGATATTTGTGCCACTTTCGACCTATGACACGGACGAGGATTTTGCCGATTTTGTGGCGCGGCGCATGGACGGGCTGGCATATGGTGAGATGAACGCTGTTTGGCTGCTGGACGCGCTGAACGAGATGCCCCGCGATAAAGGACAGTTGAAGCATGTGCTGGCGTTTGTGAATGGGCTGGTGAAGGCAGACACCCCGTTTGTGCTGACGTGCCGCGTGCGCGATTACGAGGAAGACCTGCGCGCTGTGCCAGAGCTGCACCGCGTAGACCTGCAAGACCTGAACCCGCAGCAGATACACAGCATTTTGATGCATTACATTGTGGATACGGATGCCGTGGCGCAGATATGGGCAGGTGTGATGTATGGTATGGACGGTGAAACGAACCTACTGGAAGCGTGGGACGCATGGGACGGCAGCGTGAACACCTTCTGGCAGCGACCCGAACGAACGTGGGATGATAACAGGACAAAACGCGCTCATAACTATGCCCGTGACCATATTTATACTGACCCGCGCAAGTTGATGTTATTGTGCCGGAGTCCGTTTACGCTGGTGCGTTTGCTGGTGCCGGGGCTGGTGGAAGCAGTAGAGTACGCCGACGAAAACAGCGAAGACCTGACCGCTGTACTGCAAGAGGTGCTGCCGAATAACCGTGCCGCGCTGTTTGGTGCGGTGATAGACAGCATGTTGGCGGCAGAAGGTGAGCGCAAAGGTTGGACGAAAGATGACGAAGACGCGATTAAGTCGGCGCTGGAATTTACCGCATCGGCACTGCAAGCGACGCAGCAGCGCACCGAAATGTCGCTGCCGGACTTACTGAGCGCGGAAAAAGCCCCGGCAGACCTGCACGACCGCCTGAAAATGGGACGTGATGCCGGATTGGTGACGGTGACGGATACGGCGGTGCGCTTTAACCACCAGTTGTATCAGGAGTATTTCGCCACATCGCGGTTACGGGGACTGCTTGCCGACTACGACGCACGCTACCCGGACTGGGAACAGGGCGAGCCGCTGCCCCCGCGTGACGAACGGTTAGTGGAACTATTCCCGCAGTGGTGGAACCCGGAAGGCTGGCGGGTGACTGTGGCGCTGCTGGGCGAGTTAGAAGGGGTTGAGGGAACCGGACGTGTTGCCCGGTGGCTGGCGAGTTACACACCGTCGATAGCGGTAGAGATTCTAATTGAGGAAAACAACGACGGTCTGACGCTGGCACAGGTGCTTGCGCAGACACCGATTCTGAAACAGACGTTGATAGCCGGAGCGACTGCGCGGCTAGACGAGGAAAACCCGGTGGGACGTGCTGCGGCTTACCGCGTGCTCGGACCCCCGGACATAGATGCTGATAACCGTGAGGGCATCGGGTTACGCGAGGACGGATTGCCGGATATCCAGTGGGGTGACGAGATTGCAGCAGATACCTATACCATCGGTGGTGATACGGATGTATGGGAACCATTTGATGAGCGTGAGATAAAGATAGACGCGCCTTATGCGCTATCGACATATCTGGTGACGTATAGGCCCTAGTTTAACATCTGTGCAACCAGGTGTCACTCAATTAATGAAAGATGAGTTGCGCGTCTGAAAGAAGCCATTCAACATCTTCCTTGCTTATTTGCATCAAGGAAGATAGATATGAGACAGAGTTGGACGCCCGAAGAACTGGTTCGCCACTTCACCATTCAAGCCGATGAGCGTGACTTTCCAGGACACAATGCTCCGCATAACCAACTGGGCAAGGCGGTCTTGCTGAAGTTTTTTCAGTACGAGGCGCGCTTTCCCAGGACTAAAAATGAGATTCCGCAGGCAGTTGTGACGTTTATCGCCCATCAGTTGTATGTGTCGCCAAGTGCATTGACAGATTATCAATGGGATGGACGGCGGATAAAAGAACACCGTCAGGCGATTCGATCATGGTTTGGCTTCCGTCAGGCGAGCGTCGACGATCAGCAGGCCATCCAGGACTGGCTACTGGGCGAGGTGCTGCCGAACGAATATCGTCACAAGCATCTGCGACAGGCGGTGTATGGGCGGCTACGAGACCAGCAGTTAGAACCCCCGACCGATGCCCGGGTTGAGCGACTGGTTGCGTCTGCAATCCATCAGTATCAGCAGCAGTTTTTCCAGCAGACGTATGCCAGACTGCCGTCGGC
>JBCCQC010000115.1:0-9474 GCA_039024535.1 Chloroflexota bacterium | reverse complement strand
GCCTGCGCGTTCTTCGATGAAATCGGCAACACCGGCAATGCGCAGTTCACGGCTCCACACATGGACGCTGCGCAGCGTCCGGCCATCGGGGTCTGTTTGCTGGCCGGGGGTGTGTGCTCGCTGGTGACGCAGTGTGCCTTCTAACATCGGCGCGTTAATTTCCATTTCGTTCTGGCAGTACATCAGCCAGAAGCGGCGCGGACAGTAGGCAAGCTGGTTGAGGTAGCTGAGGGGCAGGTAGTCGGGTGATTCCATAGCGTAAGCTCCTGTTTCTATCACGGTTGCTTACAGCCTACCCGACGACCTCCCCTGCAAAGATGGGGGTATGCTATTCGCTGTCTGAAATGCGGCGCACCTGCCCCATGCCGCGTGTTGTCTGGTAGCCTGCGCCTGTCCAGAATGCAAGATCGCTGAGCAGGTGCAGATACGGCAGCCAGCGCAGGTCATCGCCGTAGACGCGATACGTTACACTGCCAGTGAACCCGCTCACCGGGCGGCGCTTTACATAGGTGGTGCGCGTGTGGATGTCTGTAGACACCTGTTCGACGTGCTCTCCGACCCACACATCAAACTCATCACCGGCATCCCTGCCACCGAGCCGTACCCACCGCTTGCGCAGCGTGCTGTAGAGAGTGCGGGCGTCCGGCGTGGCGCGGATGCGGTATTGTTTCGTTTCACGATCCTGACCGAGGTTAAACGCCGTTGGCGATAAAAATTCCAGCTTGATTTGCCGTGGTGCTTCCTCCGGTGCAATGTTCCAGCGTTCGGTTAGCTGCGCCACGGTGGTATGACCGCTGGCAGGGTGCCCGTGGCCGGACGCAAATGCATCCACGACAGCGAACTGCACGGTACCGATGCGCACATGCGGCAGGTTTCGGTTGAGCAGATAGCGTTTCAGCAGCGCCTCAAACGCCGGTTCCATTAATAAACTGAAGCGCCAGTCGGCGGTATCCCCGTTACCGAAGTGCGCTGCACCATCTTTGCCGCGTTTGCCGCCCTCTACCATGCTGATGGTATACGGTTTAGAGGTATTGTCGTCGTGCAGGCGCTCTGCGAGGGGTGAATCGCCCTGCTGGATCAGCTTGAGGAGCGCACCCCGTGCCTGGTCGCCGTGATCGCGCTTGAGGGCACCCGGTCGCATGGCGGCCAGTCGCAGCACCACTGCATACAGTCGTTTTTCAGTCATCGGTGTTACTCCACGTTATGACGCATGTTTGCCGGTAGATAGAAACGCCCACGGTCGGGATGCTGGCCCTGCCACCACTCATCAGCATCAATCAGCGCATTTTCTACAAGGCTGCTCGGACGCATAGACACCAGATCGAACAGATTCAGTTCAGCGTTTCCCGGCAGATCCAGCGGGTTCAACGGATAGAGAGCAACAGTATGCTCTCCTGCCCCGGCAGATGTAAGCGGTATTTCCAGCACACGCAACCGCGCTTTGCTCATCCACAGGCCCATCCGCACCCACTGCGGGAACGTTAACCGCTGTTCACTCAGCACCCCGAAGCGAAAACGGCTGTTGACGGCAATTTCTTTTGCTCTGCCGAACGTGGGTATGTTGGCATTACTCCGTTCCATCCTGACGGATGTTCTTTCGCCGCCAAACTTGAAGGTATGCACCACGTAACTGATATGCTCACCGCCAGCAGGGGTTACATAAACTCCCGCTTCGTTCAGTGAGGCTAATTCCGTGCCATACTGCGGTACATCAATCGCATGGTGATAGGTCGTCTGCGCGAAGCCAAGCGCATAGCACAGGGCAATATTGTGCAGCAGACGACCCGTTTCGTACAATCGCCCCAGCGTGCGTGTTTCGTAGTACAGGTTATCGTGGAAAGTTAGCTCGCAGTCGTAGAGCCGCATGGCATACCCTACTTTTTAATGTACGCGGCATGGTAGGTTTCGCAGTCCGTTGTGGCCTGCTGCAACGTGCCCTGCACATCTTCGGTGGGCATCTCGCGGAGTGACTGCAAAAACGCAGTCAGGTCATCGCCCATGAGCAGTTGATATTCACGGACACCATCCTCGCGCAGCAGTGCCGGGATAACCTCATTTGCCGCACGCATCGCCAAACTCAGCCGAACCGGATCAGTGCCTTCTGGCTGCACGGCATCATATAACCGCTGCGTGAACAACAGATTACTGAAGATTTCGCTGTCACTGAGCACCACCGCCACCACGTGATTTTTGACGGTGCCACCACGTGTGGTCGTCGCGCCGTAGCGTTCTGTGCGCATGACGTTATTCAGCACGTAGTAAAACAGATTGGCCGTGAGGTCGCGTGTGGTCATCACTGCCGGGAAAAATACCTGTGGTTTCACATGATCCTGCTGGTTAATCCGTGATGTGACCTGTCCTTGCTTTGACATAGTGCCATCTTCGTAGGGCGCGTTCAGCGTGAACACTTCGTGGCTCACGGCATAATCCGTCAGTGAGAATGCCGTGTCGCTGTAGACCTTGCTCTTTTCACTGCCGCCGTCGCCCACAGCAAAGCCATATGTGATGCAGTCAGCACATTGTTTGCAGGAGTTTTCGTTGTAAACGCAGTCTTCGGGCATCAGGCTCATGCTGCGCAGCAGTTCACGACCGTTCAGGCGCTCCGGGGTGGTTTGCTTGCGCTTGAACAGGGTAATGCGCGTGATAGGGTCTTCGCTGTTTACCCCGGCAGAGACACGAGCGCGGTTCAGTTCGCCGTCCGTCTGGAACAGTGCATAGCCCTTTGTTTCGCGCAGCAGCACGATATGGGCATACTTCCCCATCGGGCGTGGTGGCAGTGCTTCGTGGAAAAATGCGGTGTCGAGCATCGTGATTTCTCTTTTCTGTTGTGTGTGAACTTAAATGGCTTCGGACGTATCAACTTCGTCGGGGTCGGGGTCACGGTCTGCCCACTCATCCAACTGCAAATCGCGGTAGATGACTTCGCAGGCGCTCTTGAGCAGATTTAACTGTTTACCGCGCAGAGCAGACACATCCCCATTGAACGCGCCCATAAAAATCTCCGTAACAAAATAGGCGCTGAAGTCGCGCATGGCCTGCTGCCGAGCCTCAACAGTAATCCCCTTTGGAAAACGACCATCAGCGAGTCCTTTGCCCACACGATCCATGAAGCGATACAGCTCACCGTGAGCTACCTCGGTCAGTGAATCCACATCGTTGAACAGCCGCTGATCTGCAACCAACAGCGCATCACTGACCACGCTCAGGGGACGCAGGATGCTGTTGGCGTTTTTGAAGTTCTTCGCCCGATAAAAGCCACGATAGCCTGTGACGAGTTCTCTTGCGTGGGACATGTCTTTATCTCCCTGTTGTGTAAATAGCTCTGCATAGTAAACATAGCGGCGTACCTGATTTTGGGTGATGCGTTTGCCGTCGCGCTCCTGCTTTTTGAGGTAGTGGAACACATACAGCGGCGACTCGCACAGCGCATTGGCAATGGGTGTGAATCGCTGCCAGTTTTCTTTCGGTGGTGCATATTCGGTATCCAGATGAATGAGGTAAGTGGCGGTGAGGCGGGCCAGTGCCGCCCCGATGTTGTCGATGTGCAGGCGGTCGTGCTGGATGATGTTCTGCACTGCGGCGTGTGCGCCATCAAACCAGACGGTTTCCGGCAGTTCAGCGGCTTCCAGCAGCAGCGGGATACCGCTATCGCTGGCGACCACCTTCACATCGAGACACACGGACATCACCAGCGCAAGGAAAGCAGGCACCACCCACGATTCCGTTTCGGTCGGGTCGATGTTGCGGAACCCGGCGGTGAAATAGGTGGATTGGGCATCATCGGCATAGGTGAGCACGCGCTGGAACTTGCTTTCATTGGATTCACCGTCAGGGCGCAGGAAAAACACATCCAGTCCCTGCCAGAACGTGACATCCTGCAAGTCTGACTGCTGCTTTAACGCCCGCCGCAGGTCACTGTCACTCAGCCGCAGCGCCTTGAGGGCAGTGTATGCTTTCTGAACTATGCGCAGCGTCTCTGGCGAGAAGAAATACGACGGATAGAACGATAGATAGCGAATGCGCTGGCCTTCGGCTCTGCTGCCGCTGTCGAGGTGATTCATGAACAACTGGCGTAGTAGCTGCTCCGTCGCACAGATGGAACACAACCGCCGTTTGTTGTTGCTGGCACCGATGTTGAGCCGCTGTGTGTACACGCCGGGCTGGAAGGCCACCGCTGTTTCTGACGGCTGACGTGTGGCGTATTCCATCCCGCAGATCGCACAGACGGCCTGACCGCGCCGTGTTTTGGCATGAATGTACTGCTCAAGCTCGGTGGACTTGGCAATGGTGGCACTTTTTTCGCCGCGCACCGTCAACACCCGGCGAATGTAATCCTTCATGTCCCGCCACGTCTGCGGGTTGACCTGTGCTTTTTCTGGCAGCGCTTCTGGCATTTCCTCTACCAGCTTCAGTGACAGATCATATAACCACTCCTGTACGGCGACATCGTCCATTGCCCCCTGCCGTGCCAGCGCGTGCGCTGCGCCCCAGTGCCACCAGTAACGCAGCCCACCACGTGTGGCCTCTCCCTTGAGTATGAAAAAATCGTCGGCAAGGTCACGGATTCCGAGGTGTTCCAGCAGCCAGTTTACTATGTCTGTTGTGTCTTTATCGAAGCGGTCACGGAACTGCGTTTCGACAAAACCGGCCCACTCTGCAATCTGATCGACACGAGCATCTTTCGAGTCGGTGGGTGTGGCGAGGGGGATGTTGTCCCAGCCCGTCCACTGATGGGTTTCCATTTTTTCAAAGCGGGATGGCGTTTTGTTGCTGCGGATATAGCGCGTGACCAGCTTCATGCTGTTTGCGACCATCTCCGGCAAACTGAAGAAATCGTTGTAGCTGTCGTCAATTTGCAGCGAGGTGTTGCCGCGCTTGGCTCCTTTTCCACTGCTTAATAATTTGTCCCCCGCTTTTTGCCGGATGGTATCCGCAATGTGTGCTGCCAGTTCGTCTACAGATAGCACCGGCGGTGCATCTCGCCGCTCCAGATAGACTACCCCACTCGGCGTGTATAAAAGCGGCACTCTTGCATCATCCACGGTCATGGCATCAATCGCCGCATTGTGAATCAGGTTCAACAGAAGGCCCCGGTTCTCTGCGACATGGTGGTAAGTGAGCCGCCCCACGGGTAAGCCCGAATCATCGAATGCGAGATGCTGGGAAATAATCTTGCGAATGCCATCATGTGCAACGACATCGCGGGGTGTGGGGGCCACATACGCAATCAGGTCTGCGAGGCGACTGAGCTCTGTCAGTGTGTCGCGCATATCGACATCCAGTATCTTACGTGCCAGTGCCGCCGGTAGTCGAAATGTTCCCTTGAGGCGCTGTGTGTTGCAGGCAATGTAGATCAGGTCGTGGAGGTATGGCTCTGCCCCGCCGATGGGTTGCAAAAACGCCTCCAGACCCAGCTTTTCACACCACTCCCGGAAAATCTCCTCCAGCAGTGGCACCTGTGTTTCGCTCGGTGCTTCACCCGGTTTAAAGTCCTTTTCCAGACGCGCTTTTACAGATTCGATTTTAGTAAAGTCGTGCAGCATGTACCCGGTGATGAACAACCGCTCGTGCTGCTCGTCCCAATCTTCCAGCGCCAGCGACCCCCACCACGCCAGATAGCGTGCAATCCGCAGTGCGGGGAGCATCCCGTTAATCAAGTGAGCACGCAGCGTCTGGTCACGCTGGTAACGATCTGTGCCACTGAATCCGTCCGCTACTCGCTCGTGGAAGAATGCCCCACCCTTGGCCGCCTTCAGCGCAAATCGTGCGGATAACTCCCCCACCACATGCTGGGCGAAGTCTTCCAGCACCGGGTCACCGGCCACGGCTTCCATGAAAAGGGTCTGGAACATCGGTATTTCTGACAGAACTAAGCGCTGTGGTTGAACCTTATCTATGCCCAATACCGCCAACTCGTCGAGACTGAAATCATCATCTGTGGGTATATGGTTCATCGTCATTGCATTACGCTTTCTTGCATCACCAGATTAACGGTTTGTCAGATGTTTTGCGCCGAAACAGTACCGAGTCCAGCAGCAGTGCCTCTCGCCCGAAAGCCACCGTGCCGCTGATACCGCCTGCTGCCGTGAATGGAAATAGTTCCAGTTGAAACCCCAGCCGCAGCAGTCGCCGCACCAGATCCGGGTCTTTGTCCGGGATAAATAGTGCGACTAATATACGTTCATAGACAGCTTTATTAAGTAATCTCAATTCTGGCACACCCGGACAGAAAATGCGAATGTGGTTTTGCTCAATGACGGTGTCATAATGTTCGGTCGGGAGGTTTGCATCCAGTTCAATCGACACCGGGCGGTAGTCATCACGCCAGCCCAGCAACCTGTAGGCAGCCAGCGGGTTCGATTTCTGCAACGATTCGATATTCTGACCGCGTCGCTCGGCCTCGCTCAGCATCTTATCCAGCGGAACAGGCTGCAATTCAGCCGACCGCAGCAGCGTCATCAGGCTATAGCTCACGATTTGCTGGCTATCCGTTTCTGGATCCTGTACCAGTGCTGTAAACACACTCCCACCTCTAAAAGACGAGGCGGTACGCAGCGTTTCAAACTGCTCCTCTTTAAACAGTGGTATATACTTTTTTACGCTCTTACCGAATAGCGACAGATATTCGGCTTTCAGTGCATTTGCGGTCTCTCTGTACTGCGTCCGCACAGGCCATGAAGATAGCTGTTGCAGCACATTGGCCGCATGGATACCCGCCCACCGCTGGATGTACTTCTCGAACTGTTGGGGGGGCGCAAAATGATCCCCTACTTTATCCGCATACGCATCACGGCTCACGTTGCCGCCATCCGGGAATGACTCGGCCAGCCCGTCTATCGTCCACTGCGGCAGCAGTGCATGTGCCTCGAACGTCTCAAATGTGTGACCTTTGCCGTCGGTTGTGTGCCGTCCCAGCCGTCCCAGCCGCTGAAGATGGCTGGCTGCATCGCGGCTTTCGAACACCAGAAAGTTAATCTTGAAGTCCACGCCCACATCCACGGTTGATGTTGCTACCAGCAAATCAAACTCGCGACTGCGGTCTTCTTTCGGCGTTAACCCGGTATTGATGCCAGTACGGATACCATGCTGCTCACAGATGAGCTGTATGTAATTGTAGATACGATGAGCCGTCGCCACGCTGTTGGCGATAATGACACCTTTTGCTGCCGGGGCGTGCTGATTAAAGAACGGCAGCATCACCGTCTCCAGATGCTCTTCCACCCACTCATCCAGCCGCCCGGTGTACAGATGTAAATCCGCTGATTGCAATATGCGCCGGTACCCGTCCGGCGTTTGTGAACGGCCATGCTCATACTCCCCCGGAATCAGTTCGACATCCCAGCCAATCTGTCCTGCCAGATACGTCAGCAGTTTTTGTGGCGTTGCAGACAGGAACAGAAATCGTGGGTTCAGTGCATCCCCGGTCAACCGTTTCAGCAGTAGCATGGTAATCATTACTGAGGATGTCTGTTCCACACCAAACAGGTGAAACTCGTCGAAGATGTATAGCTGGAAGCGTTCCGCTACGCTTGCTGGCAACAAATCCGGTGCCACACCGTATTGCTGGTAGGCAAAGTTCATCATCAGGTGGAAGATGTCCGGGTTCGTCAGGATATAATCCTGCTTGAACAACATGCCTTTGATTTCTTCCATGCGGGTAGCGTCGCCGTCACCAAAAGAGAACTCATCAATCTCCTGTGCGTTGATGAGCCGCCTGCGTGGATGCCTACCGTTCCACACAGGTGGCTGCCACATGGCCGCGAGTTCATCGAAATTCTGGTTCTGGTCATGCGCCAGTTCGTTCGTCGGGTACATGGCAAATGTGCGCCAGCGTTCACTCATCAACTGGAAGCGACCGGCCAGCGTTTTGCCATCGCCGGTCATGGCCTGATTGATGACAATGGGTGCGCTGCCATCACGCAGCGCCTTCACGGTTGCGGCCTGGTGCGCCGCCAGTTGCCACGATACACCATCCTCACCCACCGGGAGGTGTTGTGGGTCAATGCCCGCCGTTTCGAGTTCGTCGAGTCTTGCCAGCCGAGAATCCACGGCTTTGAGACGTAATGTGTACATGCACCTGCCTTTCGCTCATCTATGATTTGAGGGTATCACGGGCACTTCCCTACAAACGCGGGGGTATAGGGATCTGTTTATGCTTTTCGTGGATAAACATCGGCCAGCGCATTTACAATACCCGCCATCTCCCGCACCGCCTCGTCACCCCCGATCACACGACAGTTCGCGCCATAGTGCAGCAATGTACGCAGATCAAAAAACAGACTGTACGACTCTGCCTTAACCAGTGCGCTACCATCCTCCCGGTAAAAAATCTGCATGTTCTCAAAGTGTTTCGTGACGCCACCCCGCGCTACATCTGGTGACAGAACATATTCCAGTTCCTTGAACTGACTGCGCGGGATTTTCTGGTTTGCCGGGAAGTGGTTCGGTAGCACCTGTGCATTGGACATGCGCCCCAAGCGGAACCGCTGTACTTTGCGATCCTGTAAAATCGTTCCTTCATAGCTCTGCGATTGAAGCCAGAAAGCCTCCAGATAGTAGTGTTTGCGCACTGTGTCAAAGAAATAACGTATCGGTTCGACAGTGTGACAGCGCGGCAGGCCATCTGTGTTACTGGCAGAGACATAATCAAACTCAAGCTGTCGGCGTTCTGTTACACTGGTGCGTACCTTTTCCCAGACATCGGCCAGGATGTGGTCATCGTCCCGTTTTTCGATCTGTACGTCCAGCAAGCCACGCTCTCTTTCAATCTGGCGGCGGCGCTCCGGCGGGAGAAGCATTGTCACATGGTTCAACAGCGCACGGACTTCTGCGCTCATCGGCACTTCGTCCCCGCTGAAGGCATCGTTGAGGAATGCGACTGCAAGCGCGGCCTCATCCGGTAGATCTATCAGCGGGCGGCCAACATCCAATAGCTCATAAGTGTTTTCAGCACGGTTGTATGGCATGTCGACGTGAAACCAGTCTTTCAGGCGTTCTCGATCCACCTCAAAACGTTTGTCTGCCTGAGATCGTGTGATTTCTTTCTCGTCTCGAACAGCATCTTCATAAATGATGTTCATGAGCACGGATCTTTCAGTTGGCCCGCGCATTGCACGCAGCAGAATATCCAGACAGCGATGGACTACCCGCCACTGTGAGCGCCTGTCGTTGTTGCGTTTTCCCATTGCTATCCATCCTCCAGATTGTCATAATCGTCAGCATTTTCGTCCCGGTAGCGCGGGATGTACTTTCGAACGGCCTCCACATCGTGCAGGGGCTGTGGCAGCAGGGTTGCAATGTCGGTGTGCTCAGATGCCTGTCGCAGCCGATGCACGACACCGGCAAACTCTGCGGGGTTATCATGCGGTTGCATGTTACACAGGTGAATCAGCATGGTAGACGGATTGACAGATGCATTAGCGGGGTAAGCCAGCTTTTGCTTTTTGCTGTGGACGGGCCGATCACCCACGTTGT
>JBCCQC010000114.1:0-9508 GCA_039024535.1 Chloroflexota bacterium | reverse complement strand
TCACCTGCCCGATGTGCTATGCGTTACGCCTCATTCTTCCTCGTCTTCGTTCTCGTTGTTGGCTGCGCCGATAGCCCACCACCGCCCGAGCCTGTGGCCGATGAGGCCGTCGATGTTGATCTGCTGGCCGGCTGCACCGTTCAGGCGGAAGCGCACACGCGGGCCATCCCAGCCGTTGCCGGCGGGGGTACGCAGGATGTATGTGCGTGAACTGTTGCCGGGAACGGTAAACTTGCACGTTGCACCGCCGGATGTAGCGTTTACACCGCCCGTCAGCACGATGTCCAACTGGTAGGACTGGCTGGTAGGGTTCTGTACGTCGAAGGTGACTTCTGTGGTGGTGCCAGCGGGGGCCGTGCCACGGGTAAACTGTGTGAATACAGAGGCGGCGGTGTCTGTAATGCGGGCAATTTCGATCTGGCCGCTGTTTACCGTCGCTGTTACGTTGTCTGGCAACCAGTTGCCGTCAAGCGCAGCGTCGAACTGAGCGTTGACCACTGTGTTTTTGAAGCCCGTGTTGCCGAGGGCTGGCTCTGTACAGGTAAGCGGGATGTTTGCCTGTGCGGGTAGCTGTTGCAGGCTGATGTTGTCTACGAGGTAGTTGGCCTCTCCAAAGCCTTCCAGTGTCATCCTGACGGCGACGTTTTCCCACGGGCCATCGGTAATGGAGGAGGACATACGGTAGCGGGTGAGTTCGGTTTCTGCCAGTACAACAAACTCACACAGCAGGCTGCGCGGTTGCCCGCCGTTGGAACCGGTCAGTTCTACGGTGAAGTTCTTGGCGTTGTCGCTGGTGTTGCCCACCAGTATATCAAGCTGGAACTCGGAGTTGTTGAGGAACCGGGTGGAGATACCTTTGCTGAAGCCAGCCGGTGCGCTCGTGTTTGTTCGGCGGATCATGAGCGTGTTGTTGTCTGTGGTGTGTGTCTCTGGCCCGAAGAACTGGTAGTCGGTATCGCTCTGGATGAAGCTACCGTTGGAAATCAGGTTCGCTTCACATTCCTTAGCGGCGGTTTCCAGCCCCGGTACGTAGCGCAGGTCAACATTGTCTACCTGGAGGAAGCTGGCGTTTGGTGTTAGCAAACCAACCGATACAACCGGTGCGCCGTCCCATGCAGCGGGGATGAGCCCCCGCATGATGTAGGCGTCTGTATCCGAGTTCGGTGGTATTTCGAAGTCACAGAAAATATTCGGGGCTGTTGGGCCATAGAGTGCCACACGCGCCGTGAGAGTTTCTGCGCCGGTGTTGGTAAGCTGCAGGTTCATCTCGAACGGGGCATTTGCCGGGAGTTCGTAGCTGAGGTCCTGGTTAAGCAGGGTGGCAATGTTGGCGCCGGCGGCAAGGCTGGCTGTGCCCCCGGAGAGTTCGCTGTTTGCGGGGGCTGGCCCTGCGATCTTCCACAGCGGGCCACCACCATAGTCTGCGCTGACGGGCTGTGTAAAGTCGCTGTTAACCAGCAGGTTGGTATTGGCGAAGTTCGGGGAGATGCAGTTGGCATCGTCCGTTGGCGCGTCCAGGTTGGGGCGGTACTTCACGCTGATGTCATCAACAAGGATGGACGGTGTATTGAAGTCGTCCAGTAGAACTTCTGTGGCGATGTCCGGCCATACCCTGGAGGTAGCGAACGTGAGGCTATATGTGTTTAACCCGGTGTTTGGTGGCACCGTAAAGACGCAGCGTTCTACCTGTGCATTGTTAGTCGCGCGGAAGAACAGATGCACACTCTTTGGTACGGAACTGGTGTTGCCAAGGCGTACACTGACCTCGAAGGGTAGCCCGGCCTGCAGGCGGATGAACTGTACCGTCTGGATGTATGGCAGGGTTTCGAAGTCGGCGGTACGGGTGACGGACAGCGTGCCGTCATTGAGTGACTGGTCAATTGGCCCGACGAAGCGGATACGCTCTGTGCCAAAGTTCATGCTGGGGTTGACGACGAGGTTACGGTCGGTTGCGAGGTCTGGTGCGATACATGGTGTACCGGATACATCCTGACCGGCGGCGAGGCGAACCATCGTCAGGGAGTCGTAGATGATGCCATCGGCGCCGTCATAGTCCAGTGGGCGTACTTCAACTGTGGGTGTAGAAACGCCGTTCTCGATCCACGAACTCGGAATACTGGTACGAATCTGATAGGTGCGTAGCGGTGTGGATGCCGTCACGTTGAAGACGCACGAAATCTGCCCGGACGAGTCGTTCGGGGCTTTCTTGATGCGGGCGACCACGAGTTTCGATTCCGGGAAGGGGTTTTCCATATCCATCGAGAATTGGAACTTCTCTCCATCGGTGAGTGTGTCGTTCACAGTGGTTTGGAAGCCTGTTGCGGCGCCTGCCGGATCAATGCGGTTCATCACCAGTTGTTCGTCAACCACTGCCCGTTGCAGGTTAGCGGCTCCAAAGAAGGTATAGCCGTCTTCACCGTCGATAAACTCGCCGTTGGTGATGAGGTCGAATGGCTCGTTACTGTTGATGGAGAAGTTGTTGATGAGGCTTTGCTGGCGGCCCTGATCTGCCGGGAGTGTGTTGTCTACAGCGGTGACAGACCAGCGGTACTCGTCGTTACCCAGTGGTGTTTCCAGTTGTAGGCTACAGATCGTCCCCACGCATGATGGGCTGGTGGACGGTATCGTCAGTGATGTCACCGGGGTGGAGTCGCTTGCACGGATGATTGCCAGTTCGTAGTCGTCTGCGTAGCCCACGCCATCTGTTGACCACGTGAAGGTGGGGGTGCGGCTGCCGAGGGTTGTGTTATTCAGTGGCTCAGAGAGTACAACGTCGTTGACCACGATGGAGACGCGGCTATCGCCACCGACAGAGCCACGGGTACCCACAAACAGGTAGTAGGTTGTGTTGGCTACAAAGTCGAACGAGCTGATGATGGCCGGGTCGTTAGTGGTGTCGCCGAAGCCACAGGCTGGCTGTCGCTCTGCTATCAGTTCTGGTGTAACGGCAGGATCGAAGCCGCTGATCTGTTCGCGTGTACCCGTCCATACCGAAACAATCGGGAACGAGTTTTCTACACCGAAGGCGTTTACAGAGATAGAACCGGTGTAGCTCTTGGTGGGGGTGTAGGTGTACCAGATTGATTTGTTGGTGATGCCGCAGGTGGCAATGGGGTCGTCGTCTTCTTCTTCACCGTTGCCGGTGCCAAGGTTGCCGATATTGGCGTTGGTATTATTGAAGGCCAGGTCTGCTTCCAGCAGCGTGAGTTCGGTTGCATTGATGAAGCCGTCGTTGGTGGGGGGTAGCACGGTGATGTTACAGTCGCCCGGTGCTTCTGTAATCGGGGAGCCAGCGTTGACATTGGTGCTGATGCCGTCACCGTTACCGCTGCCTGCCCCGCTGGGGCCGCCTGCGTCGCCCCAGTAGTTGTTGGTGGCGTCTACGTTAACACCGCTCTGGTTATCAATACCCTGAATGCTGTTGGAGAGGTTCGCGGAGATACAGGTATTGTTAATCGTTACTGCTTGTGTGTTGCCTGCTCTGATGTAGAACGCAGCACCGGTGCTCACCTGGTCAGCATCTGATGGGTCGCCGTCACGCTCATCGTCGAAGAGAATCTTGTTACCCTGAATGATGCTGGGGTCTTCTGTACCGGGGCCGACAAGGGAGAAAGTGCCGTTAATGTCGAATGCGCCGCCCTTGAAGGTTGGGTCAAGAGCGTCGTTTTCGGTGCGGCGGTAGGTGATGTTGTCGATTGCTTCGTTCAGGCCGGTCATCACAACCGGGCCCTGGGTAAACATCGCAGCACCCTCACCCGCAGGGGATTGGTCCTGTGGGCTGGCGGGGCCGGCAATGTTGTTATTGAGGCGAGCATCGGCAATGGTCATGGTGCCGCTGCCAAGCTGCGAGATGGCACCACCCCGGCTGGATGATGTGTTCATTATGAAGAACGATGTGTTGATGTTCACGGTACTGGAGGAATCGCTGAAGAGGGCACCACCGGAGCCTGCTTCGGTTGAACTACCGGCAACGTTGCCGTTGAACAGGGTTTCCTGGATGCTGGCTGTGCCCGCGCCGGTGTTGAAGATGGCACCGCCGTTATCGGCATTGTTGCTGCCGAAGGCGGGGATTTCGTTCGGATTGTCCGGGTCAGAGCGGTTAACAACGATGAGATCACCGGCGTTGTAAATGGCACCACCGCTGGTGTTGCCCACGTTACCGGTAAATGTGGAGTTGTAGACACTTACTGTAGAGCCTGCCTGAGCATTGATGGCACCACCCAGGTTACTGGTGTTCTGGCTGAAGGTGATGTCTTCAATGCGTAATGAACCGCCGTTGCTGACCTGCAGGGTGCCGGTACCGTTGTTGTTGAAGTTCTGAACGGTAAGGTTGTGCAGGGTAAGCGACCCCGTGCCTGCAACATTCACAAGCTGGCGGGTGAGTGATGAGTTTTCGTTCAGGATGGCGGGGCCGTCGGTATTGTCCGTCTCCAGGCCGATGATTGTAATGTTGCCGGTGATCGTTGGGAGCACGAAGTTGGCTGTTTCTGCGGTTTGCAGGTCGTAGGATATGACAACGTCGTTGAGCTGTTTACGGAGGAAGATCGTACCACCGTTAGCATTGAGGTTGCCGATTTCGGTCACGAGGCTGGCAGAGTCGCCGGCTTCGATGATTGCTATCCCGGGTTCATTCCCGTCAACACCAGACTGACGCGGGATGCCCCATGAATCAAGCTGGTTGATGACCGTCTGGGTAATGCGCATACCCCGGTTCAGGTCGTTGGGGTCATCAAAGCGGCTGTGAATACCGATGACTTCGGTAGTGCCGCTGCGGTAAATGGGTGAACCTGCCTGTCCGTTCTGGGCCACGTCAATATCGTAGCGCAGTTCGGTAGTTGTTGTGGTGGCATCCATTGCGGTTGGTGTTTGCGTGACGAACTGGTTACGACCACAGTTTTCTGGCTGGGTGGCAGCAAGGCAGTTGCCGGATTGTGGATAGCCTGCAATGACGTAGGTGAAGTTGCCCTGGTTGGCGGTGGTGGCATCGTACTGGGTGAGCTGGAAGGTAACGATGTTGGCCGGGACGGGTGTTTCCAGCTTGAGTACGGCATAGTCAAATGCAGAGTTCGGGTTGGCCGGGTCCCAGTTTGCTGGAACTCTGATGTCGCCGGGATCCTGGCTGATGTAGAGCTTACCGTAGGGTTCGAGGTCGCCATTGGCGCCGGGTACTGCGATGACACGGTAGGCCGGGTCTACGGATGTGATGCGGCTGCCGTTGGTATCTTCCACACAGGACGCTGCTGTAAAGACGTATTCGCGGTCAATCAGGAAGCCGGTACATTCGCCGTCTTCTGCATTGCCATAGCGCAGTTGTACAACGCTGATGGCCGGGTTGGTGTTGGTGTCGGTTACACGTGTACGGTTATCTGGCAGGATGACGCCCGTTGGACTGGTGTTCTGTGCTTCGATGATGGGTGTAACGGTTGGTTCGGCTTCTTCAGGCTCACGCAGCAGGCTCATTGGCCCGTCAATAACGAGGTCTTTACCGGCTGCACGGCTCAGCGCTTCCAGGCCGGAGACATGTGCGGCTGCGGGGCTGGTGCCGCTGAGCACCGCATAGCTGCTTTCCATCGTGCTCCAGATGTCACGACCGGGCACGTATACATCGACAGTAGAGCCGTAATTGCTGAAGTTGCTGACGCTGTAGTTCTGGTCAACAGATCCGACGGAGATCACGCCGTCGTGGGCAGCGGGGTAGTAGGGGGTATCTGTCCCGGCGTTACCGGCAGAAGCTACCACAGTTACACCGCGTGCCAGCGCATAGTTAACGGCGCCCTGGAGCGTGGTGGACTGGTAAATACCGGCGAGCGACATGTTAATGACGTCGGCGCCATTGTCGGCTGCGTAGATGATACCGGAAGCGACGTCAGAGTAGGTACCCAGGCCGCTGGCATCCAGCACGCGGATGGGCATGATGTTAACGCCGGGGGCAAGGCCGGTGATGCCTTCGCTGTTAATGTTGGCGCCGATAACACCGGACATGGCACAGCCGTGGCCGTTGGTATCCTGCGGGATGGTGTCGTCTTCTACAAAGTCGTACCCGGCGGTGATGCGTCCGGCAAGGTCGGGGTGGTTCTGGCAGATGCCACTGTCAATTACGGCGACCGTGATGGCAGACACGTCATCGGCAAGGTCATCCCAGTAATCGCTGATGCCGAGTGCGGGCAGGTTCCACTGTGCTACGTAGAATGGGTCGCTCGGTGTAATATCGGCCTGGATGCTTACCAGATAATCCGGTTCGGCCCCGGCAACCTCGCCGTTTGCCACGCGGGTTTCAATATCGGCGGCCCGGGTTTCGTCTACTGTGAGCACGATCGTGTCCAGGGCGGGGATGTCTTCGGTTACGACGCCACCGACTGACTCAATAAATGCTTCGCGCTCTGCCGGTGTCGTCTGGCTATCGAAGCGAACCATGATTGTGTCGGTAATCGGTTCTTCGATTTCTGCCGGGACTTCCATCACGGGGGTGAAGGCTTCTGGATCAATCGGGATGGGCTGGTCGACGACTGTGCGGCCATTGGCTATGGCGGCAGGGGAGCCAGCAGTGGTTGATTCATCAGAAAGTGAGGTTTCGTTGGCTGGAGCGGCTGCATCGGTTACAGCATTGGTTTCTGAATCCGCAACGGGTTCGTCAACAATATCGGTAGACGAGTTTGCGTTGGGGAGTGCGGCCAGTGTCGGTAGGGCTGCCTGTTCTTCGCTGGCACCACACGCTGTAATCAACAGGGCGATGATGAGTAGTAGAACAGGGAGATGTCGGTTGGATCGGTGATCCCGCCTGTGTATCATGCAATATTCTCCTGATGCTATAACATAGCAATTCGATTTTTCAGCATCTTCTCAATCTGCATTCTAACGCAATCGCCTGAAATTGCAGAGAAATCGGTACAATGTTCTTACGGTTTTTACCATTTTTGTACCGAAGTTCAGGAAATGTTCAGCTAACCGCACATATGGAAGGGGCTTCCTGTCGTTAAAAGCATCCAGAGAAAAATGGTGTTTGAAAATAACTATACGATTTAAATCAATACAAAATCAAGAGTTGGCTGTGTTATGTTACGAAGTCTAAACTAGAACACAACTGTAACAAAAACTTATCCCGTTTGTGAAAAGAGTTGCGGGGTTTGTGGTGCTGGTTTTGTGTGGATAGGGCTAACCCCATGCTGACTATCGTTTTTCCGGTACGGGTTGCTACAATGGGGCGCGTTTTTACAATCGACACAACGTTACCTCAAGGAATGCAATATGACTGATATGAAACTCGCCGCTGGCACAGGTTCCAGTGTGGTGGTAGACCGCTGCCAGATTTCCGGTTCTACAAACCTCAAATCCATTATGTTCCTCGGCTTTTTGCCGCCCGTGAACCAGATGCGACCGATGGATGAGCGCCCGGCAGAGCAACCCGCTTACCCGGCAGAACTGTTGTACTGCCCGGATAGCTACCTTGTGCAGCTTGGCCTCATCGTGGATAAGAACATTCTGTTTGCGCCGGACTATCCGTATACCAGTGGCACGACGAAAATTCTGCGTGATAACTTCGCGGAACTCTATAAAGAAGCGAGTGGCCTTGTTCCACTCAGTGCCGACGACCTTGTGATTGATATTGGCAGCAATGACGGCACGCTGCTGAGTAACTTCAATGAGGGACACCAAGTGCTGGGTGTGGAACCCACAGATATGGCGCAGCTTGCTAACGAGCGTGGTATTCGCAGTGTGCAGAAGTTTATGGGTACAGATGCGGCTAACGAGGTCGTTGCGGAGTACGGTCAGGCGAAAATCGTGACGGCGGCGAATGTGTTTGCGCATATTGAGGACGTGGATGATATTGTGGTAGGTATCCTCACCATGATGCAGGATGATGGTGTGTTTATCAGTGAGTCGCACTATCTGATGAGCCTGCTGGAAACGGTTCAGTACGATACGATTTACCATGAGCACCTGCGTTACTACTCCGTGCACAGCCTGCAATACCTGCTGAACAAGCACGGCCTCGAAATTTTCCACGTGAAAAAGATCCCCACGCATGGCGGCAGCATCCGTGTGTATGCGGCACGTCCGGGGCAGTACGAGATTCAGGACAGCGTGGCTACAATCATAAAAGAGGAGAGCGCAGATACATTCGAAGAACAGCTTGCCGATTTTAATAAGCGGGTGGTGCAGTCCAAGCTCGATCTGTATGCGTTGCTGAGTGACATCAAGCGCGATGGCGGACGGATTCATGGCATTGGTGCACCGTCGCGTGCTTCCACGCTGATTAACTATGTGGGCCTGGATGCGGACATTCTGGATTATGTACTGGAGGTTCCGGGCAGCTACAAGACGCAGAAGTACATGCCGGGGACGCTTATCCCGTGCATTGAGGAAACCGCGCTGTTCGAGGAGCAGCCAGAGTATGCGATGATGTTAAGCTGGCACATTGCCGAGGAAATTATGCCGAAGCTCAAGGCGAAGGGCTTCAAGGGGGATTTCATTATTCCGCTGCCAGAGCCGCGCATTGTGAAAAACGCAGACGTTTAGCACTGATTGTTCAGGGTGGCAAGATGGGTTTGACATCTTCGTTTTCCATCTGTGCCACACCTACCGGACTTGTCAGAGCAAATCTAATGAGATTGTTCTGACTGGCGTGATTGCCATGCTGTTAGCGTGTTAGAATCTCCCCAAAACAGGAGGATTGGTATGCAGCGTATTCTGAAGCAGTTACTTGGTGATCGCACCAACCTCACCGTTCTACTTATCCTTGTCGCAATTACACTTGCGACAAGTATCAGCTCTGCTCTGGTCAGCCCAGAGAGAGCTGACCCGTTGTGGTGGTCAGGTTGGCTACAAAATTTCAGTACAGAGATGTCCGGAGCAATCGCAACTTTTCTACTATTTGAGATTGTTGTCGGCACACAGCAGAGAGTACGTGAGCGTAAACGTCAAATTAGGCAGCGATTGCTCGAAAATCGAAGACAGCATCAGTATAATGTACGACGCGTCATGAGAGAATTGCGCAGTAACAATGCAGAAGAGGGTGCTCGAGCGGTAGACGAGGCCAAAGAGATGGGAATTTTCCATGATGGCACGATTAAAGGTGCTGACCTTAAAGGCGCAAATCTAGCTGGTGCTGACTTGTCGGGTTTAGATCTCTCCGGATTCAATCTGCGCGAGATTAATCTTTCAGGCGCTGACCTGACAAATGTCAGGCTAAGTGGCGCCGATCTCATTGATGCTGATCTATCATATGCTAATTTAATAGGTGTACAATGTACTAATAGTAATTTGAGATTTGCAAACCTTTCGGGAGCGGATTTGCGAAATGCCGAATTATTACAGGCTGATCTGAGTCACGCTGATCTGTCTGGTGATAATTTAATGTTTGCAAATTTATTTGGTGCGAATTTGTTCCGTGCAGAATTGCAAGGTGCTGATTTAAGAGGCACATGGTTTGATGCGGCGACAATACTTCCGGATGCAGACAAGAGTGGTTCCGTTACAAAATCAAATTACAGCAAATTCTGGAAACCAG
>JBCCQC010000113.1:0-9520 GCA_039024535.1 Chloroflexota bacterium | reverse complement strand
CCGAGCAAGTAGCAGATAATGCGGAAATTAGAGCTTATTTGCGGGATTATTTGTTTAAACAGGGCATATTTGTCTCCCAAATTAAAAAAGATTATCCCGAAGGAAGTACCAAATATGAAATGTATCGCGACTATAGTTATGGCGTGAGTAAAATTCCGCCTCATAATGTTCTGGCTTTATATCGTGGGGAAACTGAAGGTATTTTAACAGTGGATATTACTTTTGAAGAATCGGAAGTAATGGCTTACTTGGAGCAAAAAGTTATTAATACTAAAGCTCGCCCATTGAAAGAGTTTTATCAGGGAATGCTTAAGGATGCCTTTAATCGTCTGCTTAGCTCACGCTTATTTATATCAGTCGCGGTGTTTGTACGTCCACAAGTGGGATTAACCATCACTCCTACTCTGAAGCAACTTGTTTCTAATCCGGTGTATCGCCTCATATTAACCAGTGTCTCTATCAATAAAAAATGCGCGTCATTTTATGTTTTAACCTGCATTAAAAACCTTTCCGTTCATCATATGCAGCCACACTGCGTGAAGATCTAAACATGAACCCCACAACACGCACTTACAGAATAACCGTTGCCCTCGATTTCCTCGAAGCACACGTTCAGTATGTGGAAGATCACATGAATGCCACATGATCAGCGGACGTATCTGTTTTTAATTCCCTTTAAACTATTACCGGATCATCAGTATATTCACAGTTAACCTTGCTTGTAGATTCTTCGTGTGTGGTGTGGCACACTATCGGCCATATCAGGTATGTTGAAGATCGTAACGGATGAAAACCTATTCCAGACATTTATTGTTCTGTACCGGTAGTGACTGTGATGGTAAATCGCTGGCAAAAGAGGCGAAAAAGCTGCTGGGCAAAGACAGCGTACACATCAAGCGTTCAAAGGTAAGCTGCCTCGGCGCGTGCAAACACGGCCCGGTCATGATTGTTTACCCGGATGGCGTGTGGTACCGCTGCCCGAATAAGGCTGCACTCAAGCAAATTGTAGAAGATCATATACAGGGTGGTAAACCCGTCAAAAAGTACTTGCTCCAGTCCATGAAGCCAGTGAGCATGGCAGACTGACCCGCCCCGCTGCAAAGTGACTATCTGGCAGAAATCTATCAGGCGGCGCAAACAGTTGCGTTTCGTCTGCCACACTGTCAGCGCGTATGCTCACCAGTCCATCGGCGGTGAGCCGCGTTTGTAAAGCGACTGCGGCGGTTAAAGCGCGTCCCGCACGAACACTACGTTGGTGTTCAACTGACCCCGGCCAGCGATGTGACAGCCGGGGTTCCACTGCTTGCAGCGCACACCCCACAGTGATATAGTTCTCGAAATCTCATAACCGCACAGGTGTGTGCCCGCCCGGATGCGCCACACACAATGGGGGAAGCCCGGTGAAAGTCCGGCACTGTCCCGCAACGGTAACTGGCGGCCCTGCCAGCAGTCCGATTACCCGCCTGTCGTGGTGCTCGTCATTAACCCTTCGCGGAGAAAGGAACCCGGCGTGCTGCTTCCTGCTAACTATACACCCCAAAAAAACAGAAGAGCCAATCATGGCAAAATATAAACGCTCGCGCGTGCTGCGCACCGACGGCAAAATGATGAATCTCGTCCACCATCGCGGCCACCTGATGGTGTGCTCGAAGGGCTGCTGTTGTGGATTGACCGAACGCGGGTTCGCGCCTGTGCCAGAAGACCTGTATCACGCGGAATGGGAACGGCGCAAACTGCGCAACAGAGTGCATCTCACACAGTCCGGGTGTCTGGGGCCGTGCATTATGGCGAATGCGGTGCTGCTCACGTTCGACGGACACCCGATCTGGTTTCAGTCCGTAAACACGCCGGAATTGATTCTGGCGATTTACGATTACATTGACGCGATGCTGGCAGCAGACAAATACCTGCCGCCGCCGCCCCACCTTACCGAGTACGTCTTCGACTACTACACATGGTCACACCGCGAGGGTGTTCACGCTGCGCCAGAGCAACCCGCGCAACCCACCCCGCAGCCTGCGGAACCGGGCAACGGTATTCTGGTGCTCACCCATGCAGACACCGACCTGCTGACGATAGCCAGTGCTGTTGACGGGTTGCCTCCAGAGTTCCCGCCTGTTGATGCGGTGAATCTGCTGCAAATCAAAAACGACGGGCACATGGTTGACCTGTTAAACGAGAAGGGACTGGCGGCGCAGGTCATTATTGTGCGCGTGTGGGGCCGTGTGAGCAGCATTCCCGGTTTTCATCACCTGCTGGAACATGTGAAACAGTACGAGCAGCATCTTGTTGTGTTCAGTGGCACGGGCAGCATGGAACCCGAACTGGCGGCGATGTCCACGGTACCCACACAGACCGTCCATGATGTGCGCGGGTACTTTGAAGCCGGCGGACGTAACAACATGGCAAACCTGCTGCGTTTTACTGCCGATCATCTGCTGCGGTATGGCTTCGGCTACGATGCTCCCACACAGCAGCCAGACCACGGCATCTACCACCCGGATTTACCCGCCGGGGCCACGCTGACGGACTGGCACACACTGGCAGATAGCACAAAACCCACCGTCGGCATCACGTTTTATCGCTCACACTGGATGAGCGGCAACATCATGTTTGTAGATGCACTGGTGCGTGACCTTGAGCTGCGCGGGGCCAATGTGCTGCCGGTATTCACGGCCTCACTGCGGCGGCACCACCCACACACAAACGTTAGCGGCAGGCACGTCGAACGCTACCCCGTTGCGTTTGATTTTCTGCTGGATGAGCGCGGCACACCGCTGGTGGATGTGCTCATTAACACGATTTCGTTTGCGATGGGCGATGTAAACCCCGATGGCGCCACGTTAAGTAGCTGGTCTGCGGCGGCGCTGGATACGCTGGATGTGCCGGTGTTGCAGGCAATCACCAGCGGCGCGACAGAATGGCAGTGGCAGGGGTCGCCACGCGGATTGAATCCGCTGGACACCGCTATGAACGTTGCTATGCCAGAGTTCGACGGGCGCATCATCACGGTGCCGGTGTCATTCAAAGAGCAAAAGCAGGCGAAGTCTGACTGTTGTGAAAACGGCACCTGCGGCAACTGCGAACAATCCACGTTTGATGTAACGCACTATGCCCCGATTGCAGACCGTGTGGCGCAGGTGGCAAAGCAGGCGATGAAGTGGGCCAACCTGCGGCATAAACCGAACGCGGAAAAGCGCGTGGCGTTCGTGTTCACCAACAGCACGGGCAAAGCGCAAAGCATCGGCAATGCGGTGGGGCTGGATGCGCCTGCCTCGCTGCTACATGTGCTTCACGCCATGCAGGACGCAGGCTATCACGTCACTGACCTGCCGCCGGACAGCGACACACTGATGCATGATCTGATTGCACGCTGCAACTACGACGAAATTTTCCTCACAGAGCAGCAGCTTGCACAGGCAATGGCATACGTCCCGGCGGGACAGTACGGCGCGTGGTTTGGTGCCCTGCCCGATAACCAGAAAACCGAGATGCAGCGCCAGTGGCAAGCTGCACCGGGCGAGGCCTACCTGCACAGCGATAGCATCGCGCTGCCGGGGATGACATATGGCAACGTGACCGTGATTTTGCAGCCGCCGCGTGGCTATGGTATGGACGCAGACGCGATCTACCACATGCCGGATCTGCCGCCGCCACACTACTACTACGCGCTGTATAAATGGCTGCGCGAGGGGTGGGGCGCGGACGCGATTGTGCATATGGGCAAGCACGGCACGCTGGAATGGCTGCCGGGTAAGGGCGTGGGCCTCTCTGCGGAGTGCTACCCGGATACATTTCTGGATGACATGCCGCTGATTTACCCGTTCATCCTGAATGACCCCGGCGAGGGCGCACAGGCCAAACGTCGCGCCCATGCTGTGATTATCGACCACCTGACGCCGCCTATGACGATGGCCGAGGGCTATGGCGACCTTGCACAGTTGATGCAGCTTGTGGACGAATACTATCAGGTGGAAATGCTGGATCCGTCCAAGCTACCATTGCTGCAAGCGCAAATCTGGGAACTCATCCAGCAGACGAACCTCGATGAAGACCTTGCCGTAATGCTGCGCCGTGACCACGGCGACCACGTTCACGAGTGGGACGAGGAAACCACAGACGACGGCGTGCCAATCACACTGGCAGAAATGCCGGGGCGCGACGTGGCGCACCTGATCGAAGATATTGACGGCTACCTGTGTGAACTGGCCGGGGCGCAGATTCGGGACGGGCTGCATGTGCTGGGGCAGGTACCGGACGGCAACCATCTGGTAGATACACTGGCAGCGATGACCCGCCTGCCCAATCTGGATGTGCCGTCGCTGCGGGAAGCCGTTGCCGATGTGTTCGGGCTGAAAATAGATGAGTTACTGGCACATCAGGGCGTGCGGCTGGTGCAACGCGCCCACGAACTGGAACAACTGGCAGATGCACCCATCGTCACGAACGGCGATACAGTGCAGGTGATTGACGACCTGTGCAGCTATCTGCTGGAACTGCTGGCGAATGATGGTTTCCGTGCTGAGCGCATTGATGATGTACTGATGGAAACGTTCGGTGTTGCGCCCCACAATGCCGACGTGCTGGATGAAATTCTAGCATTCGTCTGTAAGACGCTGGTGCCGTCCATGCGGCAGACCACCCGCGAAATCACAGGTGTGCTGCACGCGCTGGAGGGCGGCTACATCCCGGCGGGGCCAGCAGGCGCACCTACACGCGGCATGGCTCACGTGCTACCCACCGGGCGCAACTTCTACGCAGTAGACCCGCGCACACTGCCCAGCATGGCGGCGTGGGAAGTGGGGCAGGGGCTGGCGCGGGAAGTGCTGGCGCGTTACCTGCGGGAAACCGGCAATTACCCGGAACAGGTGAGCATCAGTGTGTGGGGCACATCGGCAATGCGCACCCACGGCGACGATATTGCCGAGATACTGGCGCTGATGGGTGTGCGCCCGGTGTGGCAGCGTGAAAATCACCGTGTCACGGGCATGGAATTGATCCCGCTGGCAGAACTCGGACGCCCACGGGTTGATGTGACGGTACGTATCAGCGGCTTCTTCCGGGATGCATTCCCCCACCTCATCAATCTACTGGATGACGCGGTGCAGCTTGCGGTTCACGCAGACGAGCCGCCAGAGCAGAACGCCATCCGCAAACGCTATCTGGCAGACCTGACGGACAAACTCGCGGCGGGGATGCCGGAGCCACAGGCAGCGAAAGAAGCGGCTTACCGTGTGTTCGGGAGCAAGCCGGGGACATACGGCGCGGGGATTCTCCCGCTTATCGAGACGCACAACTGGCAGGATGACGCCGACTTTGCCGAAACGTACATCAACTGGGGCGGCTATGCCTACACCGCCGATGAGCAGGGCGTGGACGCCCGTGAGACATTCGCGCAGCGGCTGGCGGGCGTGGAAGTGGCGCTGCATAACCAGGACAACCGCGAACACGACATTTACGACAGCGACGACTACTTGCAGTTCAACGGCGGCATGATTGCCACGATTCGCGCATTGTCTGGCAAGCAGCCGCGCCACTACTTCGGAGACTCATCCAACCCGGCGAACCCGCGTGTGCGTGACCTGAAAGAAGAATCGCTGCGGGTATTTCGTTCGCGTGTGGTTAACCCGAAGTGGATTGAGAGCATTCAACGGCATGGGTATAAAGGGGCGCTGGAACTCGCGGCAACGGTGGATTACCTGTTCGGCTACGATGCGACGGCCAGTGTAGTCAGTGACTTTATGTACGAGGATGTGGCGCAGCAGTATGCGCTGGACGCCGACATGCAGCAGTTTTTCCAGCAGAGCAACCCGTGGGCGCTGCGTGCCATCAGTGAGCGCCTGCTGGAAGCAGCGCAGCGCGGCATGTGGGAAAACCCCGACCCGGAAACGCTGGAAGCCCTCAAGCAAACGTATCTCAGGTCGGAAACGCTGCTGGAGGGATAACAGATGACACGCAATCTCGAAAATATCTTTCCGTTTCCAGCCATCGTCGGGCAGAATGACCTGAAAACCGTACTGATCCTGAACGCGATCTATCCGGCGATTGGTGGTGTGCTCATTCGCGGCGAAAAGGGCACAGCAAAAAGCACTGCCGCCCGTGGCCTTGCCATGATTATGCCGCTGATCGATGCAATCAAAGACGATCCGTATAACCGTCCACCCGATGCAGATAGCAGCTACCCGGATGATGTGGCCCCGGACGCAGCAGTTATCAAAAGGCCCGTCCCCTTTGTTGACCTGCCGCTGGGCGCGACAGAAGACCGTGTGCTCGGTTCACTGGATTTTGAACGTGCGCTGGGCGAGGGTAAGCGGGTGTTCCAGCCGGGGCTACTCGCAGCCGCCAACCGGGGGATTCTCTACATTGACGAGGTGAATTTGCTCCCGCCGCATCTGGTAGATGTGCTGCTGGACGCTGCTGCAATGGGCGTGAACACCGTCCAGCGCGAGGGCATCAGTATCACTCATCCGGCGCAGTTCACGCTGATTGGCACGATGAACCCCGAAGAAGGCGAACTGCGCCCGCAGTTGCTTGACCGCTTCGGCCTGATGGTGGATGTTGCCGCGCCGCGTGACCCACAACTGCGCACCGAAGTCGTGCGGCGGCGCATTGCCTACGAGGAAAACCCGGTCACGTATGCGGAGCGCTGGATGGAGCAGGAAGATGTGCTGACCGGGCAGATTGCAGCGGCACGGGTGCGTCTGCACACCGTAACTGTCAGCGATGAGATGCTCCTGCTTATCAGCACCCTCTGTGCGGCGTTCGATGTAGACGGTTTACGGGCAGACATCACACTGCACAAAACGGCGCGGGCACTCGCGGCATGGGAGGGCAGAACCGAAGTCACTGCCGATGACATTGAACGGGCGGTGCCGTGGGTGCTGGCACATCGGCAGCGGCGGCAACCGTTCCAGCAGCCGGGTATTGACCGGGACAAACTCCAGAACCTGCTCGAAAATCAATCCGAGGACACATCTCAACAGACAGACGACGATCACCCCGATACAGAAACATTCGGCGCGAATGACGTACACACAGACCTGCGGTTGCAACTGAAAACGGATGACCAGCCATCACAGATGCAGCATGGCCGCCGTAATCCGTCGCGCAGCGGTGAGAGGGGGCGCTATGGGCGGGTTATGAGCACATCGCGTACAGAAAACCTCGCTATTGATGCCACGCTGCGCAGTGCAGCAGTGAATGGCACAAATGACGGTAAACCCATCGTACATCCGGCAGATTATCGCCAGCGAGAGCGCACGGGTACGGTAGGCACACTCATTCTGTTCATTGTGGATGCGTCCGGGTCAATGGCAGCGCGGAAGCGCATGTCTGCGGTAAAGGGCGCAGTGCTGAGCCTGCTGGGAAATGCCTACCAGCACCGTGACCATGTGGGGGTTATTGCCTTTCGTGGCAGTGGGGCAGACCTGCTGCTGCCGCCTACCAACAGCATCGAGCAGGCAGAACAAGCCCTACAGACGTTGCCAACAGGAGGCCGTACACCGCTGGCACATGCCTTACAACTGGCCGAGCAAACGCTATCACAGGCACAACGCCAGTTACCCGATGTTATTCCGCTTGTGCTCTTGCTAACCGACGGAAAAGCCAATGTGCCACTGTCAGATTCCAGCCGAACCCCACAGGAAGATGTCGCCATCGCAGCGCGACAACTGGCAGAATCGGGTCATCACACCCTGATCGTGGATACCGAAGACGGATTTGTCCGCATGGGGCGTGCCCGTGAACTGGCACAGTGGCTGGCAGGTGAGTATGTACAACTGGACGATCTATCAGCGGACACCCTTAACCTGCTGATCTGGCAACGGCACCGGTAATAACCCGATGAACCGCCCCATTTCTGTCTGCTCAACCGTCCAGTGGTTCAGCAGGCATACCTCTGCGGCATAACGGGTGTCCCGGTGAATTTTACCGCCATCTTCCTCGTCAGGTTGCGACCTCTAACGCCGTGGCTTTCTCATGGGAAAGGTAATAGGTCATACTCTGTAGATGGATAATCGGGTCGATATACTGGACTTTTACATGCTCGGGAACCTGAAGGCTGATGGGGGCATAGTTCAGGATCGCCTTGATACCGCAGGCCACAACTCTATCGGCAACCTGCTGTGCATGAGGGGCTGGTACCGCAATCATGGCAATCTTCACCTGATTCTGACACAGTATCTTTTCAAGAATATCCATCCTGCGAACTGTCAGCCCGCCTACCTGTTGCCCGATTCGATCTGTATCTGTGTCGAACAACCAGCAAATGCGGAAGCCACGGTGTTCAAATCCGTCATAGTTCGCAAGGGCCGTTCCCAGGTCGCCAGTACCGATGACGGCCACCCGCCACTCGCTATTGATGTGTAATACATGGTTCAGTTGGTGGATCAGTGGCAGTATCGGGTACCCGGTGCCCTGTTTGCCCGATCTGCCAAAGTGAGACAGATCTTTGCGAATCTGTGCGGGACCAATGCCAAGATATTGCCCCAGATTATGAGATGTGATAGTATCCCGCCCCAGTTCGTTAAAGTGGTTTAAAGCACGCAAATAGAGCGGCAATCGGGCAATCGCACTATCAGAGATTTCAGACTTTTTCACACTCTCTACCATAGCTGTTTACCTCAAAAATTATCAGCAGGCTTATATCTGTGTTTTTCCAGCATTGGTTCCCTTGCTGTACTGAACTGCTCTTTTCAGGTGAATGATTTTGAGTAGCCGGATGGATCAGAATGAACCTGTGTGAGCTTGTGTGTTGAACACAGATTATGTGTGAATATTACTGAATACTCCCCATTATCTCTACGCAGTCAGTTAATCACTTAATTAAGCCCTCCCGTAAAAAAGATTTACGAGGTGGAGCGAAAGAACCAGTATTCCACTTAATTTAAAGTGCGCAGGAAAAGTAAAGTAAGATTAGCCGATGTTAAATTTTGTCTTCCGGTGGTGTACCACGCCGCAAAGATAGCTGCCCCGGTGCATTGCCATGAATATTATATGCCTGCCCGAACCCCACCACGAGTAGCCCATCTTCGGGTGTTAGCCTGAACATTTTAAAATCCCTGAACCCCCGCACGAGATCGAAAAACTCGCCAAAGCGCTGCCTGTAAAGCGCAGCCGCCTCCTGCCAGTTCGGGTCGTCGCGTGCCAATTCTTCGGCATGGCAGGCATACGTAAGCCGATGTCGTGCAAAAATCTGCTCAGATTCAGCTTCATCTGCGATTAGCATGACACTGGCCTTGCCGGTACGCATGAGGTTTCCGGTATGGAGCGACAGGGTGCTGATGAAAATATAGAAGTTCGTGTTCGCATCCACCGCAAAAGGCGCGTAACTTGCCAGTGGGGTGCCGTCAGTACGGGTCGTCGCCAGCATAACGCTCTGGCGCGTCGTAAGCAGCTCCTGATAGATACTTCTTGCCTTTGTCAGCGAATCCGCGTCGCTGTGAGCCACATCTTTATTCTGTTCATTCATATGCCAGTTTTACCCCTGAGACAAATCTTCGAATATTCAGTACAGGCTGAT
>JBCCQC010000112.1:0-9530 GCA_039024535.1 Chloroflexota bacterium | reverse complement strand
CATCATTCGGCCCCACCAGCGGGGACATCCCCGCCATGCCGATAAAGTAGATGTGGTCGTTAATGACCATAATATCACCCACGCTGAAGTCCGTGTTCATACCCCCGGCAGCATTCGTCAGGATAAGCGTTTTCACACCCAGAAAGTGCATCACACGCACAGGGAACGTAATCTGCTGTGGCGTATACCCCTCATAAAAGTGCGCCCGCCCCTGTTGCGTCACCACCAGCTTACCTTCAAGTTCACCGATGACCAGATTGCCACTGTGCCCATGCACCGTGGACTGCGGCCACCCCGGAATGTCGCTGTAAGGGATAACAATCCGGTTTTCCAGTTCATCGGCCAGCGTGCCCAGCCCGGAACCCAGCACCAGACCAATCTGCGGTGCTGCGTTATTGGTGCGGCTGCGAATGGCGTCAACAGCGGCGTTGTATTCAGTGTGTGTGTCTGTCATGGTGTGTCCTGATGTTTGATCTATAACCGGCAAAACCTCCACGCATTATAGCAGATAGCCCGCCCTGCATTGCTGCTGAAAATTTGTGCTACACTACGGGAGCCTATCGTATCCAGAGTTGGTTTTTAGATTGTGATCTATGGTAGAAAAAATGTCATCCCGCACCCAGTCCATCGTACTCCGCTACAACCACCTCTATAGACAGCTCTACAACCGTGACCCACGTGGCTTGCGTGTGTTAAACAGCAAATTTGTCATCGTCAACGAGACAAAAATCCGCATAGAAGACCTTGAGCAGCTCAACACACAGCTAGAAGCAGAGTACAACGCCCGCCAGCAGGAAAAACGCAGCACCATCATGCGCCTCATCGGTTGGCTGCGCAACACGTAACCCCGCACTGGCTCATCATACAGAACTGTAATCTATAACCGACCACCTTCTAACATCCCCACATGCATCCATGACAGAAACCGTTATAATCTCAGCACAATGGACATGGGCTGAAATAGCCGGGAACATCACCTATGGATTCATTTAAAGAAACCCAGCGGCAGATCGCCTCTGCACTCATTGGCATTGCCATTATTTTCACCGTCGCCGTAGTCGGCTTTATGCTGATTGAGGGGCTTTCCCTGTCAGACGCCCTCTGGTTAACAACGATGACGCTGACAACCGTTGGCTATGGCGACATCTACGCAGAATCCGAGGCCGGCCACTTCTGGACGATTTTTGTGGTACTCAGCGGTTTCGGGCTGGTGGCCTATGGCTTGCAGGCAACGGCTACCTTCCTCGTCAGTCCAGAAATCCGCGACCTGCGCGATACCCGCCGCACCCAGCGCACAATCCGGCGTCTGGAGCATCACTACATCATCTGTGGCAACGGCGAACTCGTAGACCAGACCATCACCTATCTGCTGCAAAGCGTCAGAATGCGCATCGCCTTCTACGATGAAGAAATTTACGGCCCGATTGACAACTTCCTGGATCGCATATTCGGGGATGACGAAGACGGTCACTATCCGCGCATCCGGGCGGCTATGCGCCGCACGTACCTGTGGCTCAACCGCCCCTTCAAGCGGTTGGGCACCCTGCTGGACTTGATTGTCGTTATCACAGACGATCCGACCTACGCCCGCCACCTGCGCAACGATGGCTTCCTTGTTATCGAAGGCACACCCACCTCCGATGAAACATTGCAGAATGCAAATGTTCAAAATGCAACCGCGATGATGGTCGCACTGGCCGACGATACCGAAACCCTGCTCACGGTGCTCACAGCCCGCAATCTCAACGGCGACCTGTACATCACGGCATCTGCCCAGGCAGAGGAACTGACGGAGAAAATCTGGCGTGTGGGAGCCAACAACGTCATTCATCCCTTCGAACTGGCCGGTCAGTTTATGAACAACCTCACCCTGCGCCCCACAGTATACGACTTCTTCAACGGCATTCTGTTCGACCACACGCTGGACATTCAAACCACACAGGTCACATTGCAATCTGGCTCAAAGTGGATTGATAAACGCATCCGCGACCTTGAGTTAGATAAGCTAGATGGCGCAGTCATCGGCATCCGCACAGAAAAGGGCGAGTTCATTGTGGCTCCGAACGACACCTACATCATGTGCGAGGGCGAAGTGATTATCATTGTGGCCCCCTCCCGCAGCATACCCCGCATCAAAGTAGATGGCCGCGAGGGAGTCACAAAAAATGAGCCGGTCAACTGGCAGCGCCCCCCATCGTGCATCAAACCACGCAAAGCAAACCGTCGCTACACACCGGAGCAGGCAGAGAAAATCGTTGCCGAGATGGAAAAACATTTCATCGTCTGTGTGGATGACGACAGCGGACGCAACGCCGTCCTGCAACTTGACCCGGAACGCCCCTTCGTCATCGTCAGTGACGACGATGAGTACGTGGAGCGCGTTGTAGAGCGCGGCTTCTGTGTGATTCACGGCGACCCCACCCGTGATAGCACCCTGCTGCGTGCCGGTGCCGACCGCGCCCTCGCGCTGATGATCTCTCTGGCCGATGAAGCCGACACCGTACTCACAGTCATCAGTGCGCGGTCTATCAGCAAGCGCCTGCTCATCACAGCAACAGCCAACATGGATGAAAATATCCACAAAATCCACAGCGCCGGTGCCGACCGCGTTATCAGCCCTTACAGCATTGCCGCGCAGTTCATTCTGCTTTCTACCACACGGCCCACCGTCAGCAACTTCTTCAAACATGTACTGTTCAACTACCACGAGCACATCGAAACCACCGAGCTCTACATGCAGGATGACGCTGCGTGGATTGGCAGGAAAATCCATGACCTGCGCCTTGAACGATTGTACCGTGCCAGCGTGATTGGCGTGCGCCAGACCAGCGGGAAGTTTGTGTATGCGCCACAGGGCCACTACGAAATCAAAGCGCACGAGGTACTCATCATCGTCACGCCAATGGCAAATTCTGACGAAATCCGCATGACAGCCCACGGCAGCGCCACCAAACGCCCGGACACGCTCCGTAGCGCCAGCGTCATCCAGACGACCGTGCGCCGCAACCCATTGCTGGATTAGCTGAACTCAACAGGCGCACCCTCAATCAGAAAGCGCGTGTCAACGAAAATCGCCTGCGCCTCCGTGATGGGCACGGGCGAACCATCGTCGGCGGTATGAACAAAGCCGCTGCCTGTGTCCACGCGCACCACATAGCGATCAAGATCACGTCTCGCCGGTCCCAGAATGTACTCCCCCTCTCGCGTGAACCACGAACCACAGACCGGGCACATAAAATGCTTGTTAAATGGAAGCCATTTGATATGCCACTCGCAAAACGTACAGGCCGTAGAAAGCGCAAGAAATCCAACATCAGTAAGGCTTGTAGCAAAGCCGGGTTTGTGGATAGGATCGCCGCCGGGAAAGGGAATATCAAACTCGCCCAGTAGCTGCACGCCATCCACATTGCGGTAGTCTATACTCGCTTTTATGTACTGGTGTAGCAGCAGCCCCGTCGCTGGTGCCGCCAACAAAACACCCCTCCCAGCAGGTAGTACAGGAACTCACGCCGGTTGACGGGCTTTGTAGTTATTGTCTGTCGTGCCTGCATCGCTCAATCTCCGTCTCACAGTTACCACAACCTCCATTGTAGACCACATTCAGGGTTGTGGTTACGAATTGCTTGCCCGGTTCTACAATCCGCTGTAACATCGCTCTCTGTTTACCAATAACAACGGAGAGCAACTATGCAGACGGATTTACGCGGACGCGACCTCATCTCCACGCAGGAGTGGACAAAAGAAGAAATTGAAACCCTCATCGACGTGGCGTTTGACCTGAAGCGCAAACGCGCAATGGGCGAACCCCATGCCTACCTGCGCGATAAGGTGCTGGGGATGCTGTTCTTCTTCAGTAGCACGCGCACCCGCGTGAGCTTTGAGGCAGGGATGGCGCAGCTCGGCGGCCACGCGCAATTTATTGAGAGCCGCACCACACAGATCAGCCACGGCGACACCGCTAAAGAAATTGGCGAGATCATCGGGCGCTACACAGACGGCATCGCCATACGCCAGTGTGACTGGGACTACGGCAACGAATACATCCGGGGTGTGGCAGAGGCCAGCCGGGTGCCCGTGCTGAATATGCAGTGCGATGTGTACCACCCGTTCCAGATCCTGGCCGACCTGATGACCATTCAGGAGAAGTTCGGGCGTGACCTGCGCGGCAAGACAATCAATGTTAGCTGGGCCTACGCCAGCAGCTACCAGAAGCCCATCAGTGTGCCGCAGAGCCTCATCCTGCTGATGACACGCTTCGGGATGAACGTGCGCCTCACTCGTCCGCCGGAGTACAAGCTGATGCCGGACATTGTGGAGCAGGCTCACGACAATGTGAAACAGCACGGCGGTAGCTTCGAAGTCTATGACGACTTCGATGAGGGCTTTAAGGGCGCGGACATCCTCTACCCGAAGAGCTGGGGCGCTATGCTGACCACCACTGACGATGAGGAATCTGCGAAGATTGGTAAGCAGTACACCGATTGGATTACGGATGACCGCCGCATGGCGCTGGCGAACGATAAGGCGATCTACATGCACTGCCTGCCCGCTGACCGTGAAATTGAGGTGACGAACAGCGTGCTGGATGGGCCGCAGAGCGTGGTCTATGACGAGGCGGAGAACCGGCTGCACGTGCAGAAGGCGGCGATGGCGCTGACGATGCGGTAGGGAGTATTTGGCTGTTGGCTTTTAGCTATTAGCGGTTGGTGTGGTTGCGATCCGTCTGTGGATTGGAACTACACTTCTGGTTAATAACTGAAATTGTGGTGGCGGCGGTGCTGTTTTGCGCGTTTTGCCGCCGCCGCGACTGGAAACGTCCGCCTGTGGTGATTTTAATGTTAAACTGTCGGCGGGAAGGGTGGGTTTTTGCCGCCGTTTTTTGCCGGTGATGCGAGTTTCATGTGGCGGGCGAGGCCATGCCTCGCCCCTAAGTTGTGATGAGTGTAGCAGGTTGTGGGGTGCTGAGGGTGAGCGTATGCACGCGCATGTGTTCAGTGATGTGATTCCTCAATGGAACTGTGTGGGGATGCAGGGTGGCTCCGGTGCAAAAGTGTGCAGTTTTCCCGGATTTTTCGGGATTTGCTGAAATTGACTGATTTTACTGTTCAATTGACGCGGTTCCGGTGGTGGAGGGGCGTGCTTCGGCGGTAAGGTGGCAGAAATCGGAAATGTGGGATGGCTCCATGATGTGCAACGGCGCGTTTCCATCAAAATGATGACATTTCAGGGTGCTCAAAAATGACATGCATTTTTGTAAACGGTATGGTCTACAGTATCTCGGAATATGCTACTGAGGCGGAGCTTGAAACGGGTATTCTTGAGGTACAATGAGAACTGTTTGGCCCGAACCGATTGTACATTGATATAAAGAAAAAAATCGGCAAACGTTCGATTAAACAGAACATTCCCGATGGTTATCTACTTGATCTGAGTAGCCGAAAACCCCACCTCTACTTTGTCGAAAATGAACTCGCATCACATGATCCCGTGCGCCATATTGCCATACAACTGCTTGAATTCTCACTGGCGTTTGATGATGATCCCAGAAAAGTACAGCAAATTCTTTTTGATGCCATTCACAAAGATCAAGACGCTCGCTCCCTCTGTGAAAAATACATTATGGCTCATGGTTTCCGAGGGCTGGATCAATTGCTGGATGAAGTTATCCATGATAGAGAATTTGCTGCGCTGGTTATCATTGATAGCGTTCCTGAAAGATTGCAAGCGGTTCTTGATGATAAATTGAGGTTCGCTGTTGAGGTATTGTATCTGACCCGATATTCGAACGCAGATAGCGATCACCTCTATCGGTTTGAACCATTTCTCTCTGGTCTGGAAGTCACAGCAGATGTGTCTGATCGGAATAATCTAAAGCCTGATCTTGAGGAAGTTGACACGGTAATCGTTCCCGCCAGAGAAGACGGATTCAACAAAGCATTTATAGGCGAAAATCGCTGGTATGCGATTCGCATTGGTGGCATTATGCGTCCTCGTATCAAGTATATTGCCGTATACAGAGTTGCGCCGGTTTCAGCGATTACCCATGTCGCTCCTGTGCGGTCTGTAGAACCGTGGGAAGACACGGACAAATTCGTGGTGAATTTTGATGAGCCTGCTACAGAAATCAGTCCTATTTCACGCGGTGAGCGTGTCACACATCTACAGAGTTTACGTTACACAAGCTACGAGCGTCTGATAGCAGCACAATCAATGGACGATATTTGATGGGCGTACAGGCGGACAGAGCAGGCTCTGTCCCTACGGGTAGGGGTGCGGGTTGAGTGGTGGATGGATGGTTGTGCAGGCGGAACGGGCGTGCCCGTTCCCTACAGAGGTGTGTGGAGTTGCATGGTTTATGGAGAGGGTAGACGATTATAAGACAGAGTGCAGGCAGATAGAGTGAGGTGTGGGTTGAGTGGTGGATGGATGGTTGTGCAGGCGTACACAGGTGTGTGGAGTTGCACGGTTTATGGAGAGGGTAGACGACAATGAGACAGAGTAAGCTGGTTGTGATTGCGATTGGTGGCAATTCGCTGATTCAGGATCCGGATAATCCGGGGATTGCGCGGCAGTGGGCAGCGGCGCGGGCAACGACAGATCGGATTGCGGAGATTATCGAGGCGGGGTACCGGGTGGTGATTACGCACGGTAACGGCCCGCAGGTGGGGTATATTCTGCGGCGCGGGGAGATTGCGCTGGAGCATGGCATCCACGATGTGCCGCTGGATCTGGTGGTGGCGGATACGCAGGGGAGCATCGGGTATATGCTGCAACAGGCGCTGGATAACTCGCTGCGGCGCATTGGTTTGAGCCGGTCGATTGTGACGATGGTGACGCAGACCCGCGTGAGCATGGACGACCCGGCATTTCATCACCCGACAAAGCCGGTGGGTGGGTTCATGACGGAGGAAGAAGCGCGGAAATCCGAGGAGGAAGGGTGGCAGGTGATGGAGGACAGCGGGCGCGGCTGGCGGCGCGTGGTGGCTTCCCCGATGCCGGAGACGATTCTGGAAATTAGCCCGATTCATGACCTGATGATGGCCGGGTATATCGTGATTGCGGGCGGTGGTGGTGGTGTGCCGGTGATCCGTAATGAGAAGGGGAGTTTGCGGGGTGTGCCGGCAGTGATTGACAAGGATCTTGCGAGCAGTTTGCTGGCGGAGCAGCTCCGTGCGGATGTGTTTATGATTTCTACGGGTGTGGAGAAGGTGAGCCTGAATTTTAATACGCCGGAGCAGATTAATCTGGATAAGATGACGTTGAGCGAGGCGCAGCGTTACATGGATGAGGGCCATTTTGGTGTGGGGAGTATGCTGCCGAAGATTAAAGCGGTGCATCGCTTTGTACAGAACGGTGGCCCGGTGGCGATGATTACGAATCCGCAGAATTTGATGCGGGCAATTGAAGGTGAGACGGGTACGCAGATACTACCCGGTTGATGTAAGGACGTGATTGATGGCTGATATTTTGTGTTTGCGGGATACAGTGACGGGGGCGCAGTTTGCCGAGGGTGAGGTGGAGTATTTTAACCCGGCGGTGGGGCAGGTGGCGACGCTGGATGTGGTGTATGACTATGCTGCGCTGCGCGGGTCGCTTGACCGGGATGCTTTGAGGGCGGATAAAAATCCGACAATGTGGCGCTACCGGGATATGCTGCCGCTCTCGCCGGAGAGTTCGGTGCCGCCGCTGGCTGTGGGGGGAACGCCGCTGTATGAGACACCGCGTCTGGCGGCAGACCTGGGCATAAAAGCGGCGTGGGTGAAGGATGATGGGGCGAACCCGACGGGTTCACTGAAAGACCGGGCGAGTGCGATGGTGGTGGCGCGTGCGCTGGCAACGGGGCGGCACACCGTTAGCACGGCGAGTACGGGGAATGCGGCAGCGGCGCTGGCGGGTGTGGGGGCGTCTGTAAATGATGTGGCGCTGCGGACGGTGATTTTCGTCCCGGCGACGGCGCCTGAAGCGAAGATTGCGCAGTTGCTGGTGTATGGGGCGGAAGTGGTGCTGGTGGAGGGGACGTATGATGAGGCGTTCGACCTGTGCTACGAGGTGTGTGTGAGTGAAAACTGGTACTGCCGGAATACGGGGATCAACCCGTTTACGAGTGAGGGTAAAAAGACGGTTTCCTATGAGATTGCCGAGCAGATGAACTGGCAGATGCCGGATGTGGCTGTGGTGAGCGTGGGCGATGGCAGCATCATTGGTGGGGTGCATAAGGGCTTTGTGGAGCTGAAGGAACTGGGCTGGATAGAGAGGATTCCGAGGGTGGTCGGTGTACAGGCAGAGGGTAGTTCACCGCTGGTGAAGGCGTGGGAAAGTGGTATGGATGCGGCTGATATGCAGCCGGAAGACGTGTATACGATTGCTGACAGTATCTCTGCGGGGTTGCCACGTGACCGGATGAAGGCGATGCGTGCGGTGCAGCAGAGTGGCGGGGCGTTTGTGGCTGTGAGCGATGATGCGATTGTTGCGGCGATCCCGACGTTTGCGCGGCTGACGGGTGTATTCGCAGAGCCGAGCTGTGCGGCGGTTTACGCGGGGGCGCAACGTGCCATAGAATTGGGGCACATCACGCCGGATGATAGTGTTGTGTTTGTGAGCACGGGCAATGGGTTGAAAGATGTGCGGCGGGCGCAGCAGTCTGTGAGTGGTGGGCTGCGGGTGGAACCGACAATCGAATCTGTACGAAAAGCACTGGACATATGACCGAAAAACCTCGCTACTCAATCGTAGCGCCGATTTACAACGAAGAAGGCAATATTGATGAGTTGTACACACGCATTTGCGATGTGATGGACAGCACAGGGCAGCCATGGGAGCTTGTCACGGTGAATGATGGTAGCCGGGATCGCTCGCGGGAGATGCTGGAAGATCTCTGTGCGCGAGATTCACGGGTGAAGCTGGTGAACTTTACCCGGAACTTCGGCCATCAGATTGCTGTAACGGCGGGGCTGTACCATACCAGTGGCGATGCTGTGGTGCTGATTGATGCCGATTTGCAGGATCCACCGGAGTTGATTTTGCAAATGATTGAAAAGTGGCAGGAAGGGTACGAGGTTGTCTATGCGGTTCGAATCAAGCGGAAGGGTGAAAGCTGGTTCAAGCTGCTGACCGCACGGCTGTTTTACCGTGTAATTTACCGGATTACAGATGTTGACATCCCTGTAGACACTGGCGATTTCCGGCTGATGGATCGGGCGGTAGTGGATGTGTTGAACGCCATGCCGGAGCACAACCGTTTTATTCGCGGGATGACAAGCTGGATCGGTTATCGGCAGACGGGTGTGGAGTATGTGCGCGATGAGCGCCACTGGGGAGAGACGAAGTATTCGCTGGATAGAATGGTGAAGTTTGCAATGGACGCCATTACCAGCTTTTCGTTTTTCCCGCTGCAAATTATGCTGTATGTGGCGCTGATGCTGGGTGTGCTGGCGCTGCTGACGATTCCGGTTATCAGTACGCTGCGGATTGCCTATGGCCCGGAGTTTTTTGGCGGGCAGGCGACGACAATTGTTCTGTTATTGTTACTG
>JBCCQC010000111.1:0-9562 GCA_039024535.1 Chloroflexota bacterium | reverse complement strand
GATAAACTCAAATCAAGCAGTCCTCGTCTCATAAGATCGTCAAGTAATCCTGAATGCTCTGGCGGACAGGATAGGGATGTTGCAGTGCGTCCTTGTGGGGGTAACCCCGCATAAAGCAATGCGTTGTACACATTTGTCCATACAATTTGCAACTGTCCCAACCTTCTCTGCTACCTATCCCTACGGCAGAATCTCCACGATGACACCGTTTTCCGCCCAGTCGTAGAGCAGTTTGGCGTTGGTGTTGCTCAGCAGAATGCAGCCATACGTCACCTTTGTGCCCAGGCTGTTCTCCCAGAGCAACTGGCCGCCACCCCGCGTAGGGAAACCGTGAAAGCCGTTGGTGAACGCGCTGCCGGGGATGGGTTGATACACGCCCATGAACCACGGCATGTTCAGGTTCCAGTTACCGGCGTAGGCATTTTCCTCGTGGCTGATGATCTGATAGACACCCGGCCATGTGGGGCTGCTGTTGATGCCGGTGCTGCTGGCCCAATCCCATTTGAGGCCACCATCTTCGTAAACCCGCGTCCAGTTGCCGCTGATGCTGACAACAATGCGTTTGTTGGGCACCACGTCCTCTAACAGGAAATTTTCCGCACTCGGTATCGTTAGCTGCTGGCCTGCGCTCAGCGTCCCGGCGTTGGGATTGGCCTGCTGGATGTACGGATAGGGTACGCCATAGTCCCATGCAATGCTGGTAATGGTTTCCCCGGCCTGCACTGTGTGGATTTTATCCGTCTGGCGAATACGTACCTGCGCCCCCGGATTGAGGGCTGCAACTGCTGCGCTCAACTGCTGTGCGGCTTCGTCTGCGTTGATCGTCTGGTAGCTTTTGAGCGTGGGGTTTACTGTACCGCTGATGTACGCCACCACATCCCCCGTATTGAGTGAAAGCTGTGTGCCGCCCGCATCTGCGGTGAGCCACGCCGCCCACTCTCTGGCGGGAACGGTGCGTACAATGCTTTCGTCGTCTATCGGGTCATAACCGCGCACGGTCAACGGGCTGGCAAGCAGCATACGCGCTTGCTCCACCAGTGCAGAGGCATCGGCAACAGCGGGGGCAACATCGCGCATCACCAGTTCGAACTGCCCGTCCGTCAGAACGCTGGCCGGATTTGCTGCCATCATCGCCACCGATGCATCGACATCAAGCACACGGCCATACACCGCAGGAACCGGCTGCACATCCCCGGCCACAAGCTGGAAACCTGCGTCTGATGCCGGGAGTTCCACCTGTGGCGCAATGCCACTGAGCGCATCACGCAGCGACTCCGCGTTGACGCTTACCACCGGGGCAATCTGCGTCTGCGTGAATGCACTGAACAGGCTCACATCGGCGGCTCTGGCGGCGGTAGCATTCGCGTCCAGTGCAATACCCAGTTCACTGGCGGCCATCGTCCATGTGCGCCCCTCATCCGTGAGCATGACGGCGCCCATTGTGCCGCGCAGTGTCTCTGCGGCCTGTGCTTCCATCTGGAAACTCAGGTCAACCCCCATCGCGCTGACGTTCGGTGCAATGCGCCCTGCGCTGATGACCACGGCTGCGCCCACAGTCACGGCAGCACACATTGCCAGCGAGAACACAACCGCCATCATGACGATAAGCGTCATGGTGCGCCCGGATTTGCGTTTTTTGCGGCGCTTCTTCCCGGATTTTTTGACCGGGGGCTGTGCAGCGCGGGTCGGTGGCGCGGGGATGCGCTGTGTGGGCTGCTGCGGGTGTGGGATCGGGTTCTGCATGGTTGTTGTTTTCGCCTGTTTATGTGTGGCATGGCGCACCATGCCCCTACCGTGTATGTGTACTGGAGTAAGGCTCCCCTCCACCGACATTGCGATAGAGGAGAGAACAGCCGTTCAGGGGATGAAATGCTGTTTCCTCTACAGTCACATTATAGAGGCAAACAGTTCCGGTTTGCCGTAAAAGTGTGTAAGCGTCGGGTTTGCGTGGTATGATTGCAGGCTAATCGTCAGCAAAAAATGAGTATAAATTGATACTCAACAAATTTTTTAGACGCTTGAGATCCTCTTTTGACGGTTGGTTGGAATCATCCTCACCGGGTATCCAGTTGACATTCAGTATCACGCAATTGCGAGGAGAGATTCCCGTGAAGAAGTTTGCAGCACCGTTGCTCGTTGCTGTGCTGGCCCTGAGCATGGTTCCTGTTGTGGCGCAGGATATGGAAACCGGCAATGTTATTTTCTTCCACCCGGATGGCACCGGCCTGAGCCACTGGAACGCTGGCCGCATGTACTGGGAAGGCCCGGATGGTAGCCTGAACTGGGACATGCTGCCAGAAATGGCGGTTTACCGGGGTCACATGCAGGATCGCCTCACCGGTACCTCCCACGGTGGCGCGACGGTTCACGCCTTCGGGTATAAGGTACGTGCCAGTTCATTTGGCAAGGACGAAACCCGTACCATCAACAGCCTCAGCGGTTTTGAGGGCAGCATCCTGCGTGAAGCCACCGCCGCCGGTATGCCCACCGGCCTCGTGAATGATGGCGACCTGGCAGAGCCGGGTACGGGTGTGTTTGCCAGCGAAGTTAACGACCGTGGTGAAACCGAAGAAATCGTACGTCAGATCCTCGATGGCCGTCCGGGCTTTGAAGGTGAAGCACGCCCGGTTGTCATGCTGGCTGGCGGCGAGGGCTGGTTCCTGCCCGGAAACACGCCGAAGTGTGAGGGCGAGATTACGTTGAGCTGCTACGTCCACGATGACCCGTTCAGTGGCAGTGGGCCGACCCGCGAAGATGGCCGTAACCTGCTCCAGGAATTCGCTGACGAAGGCTACGAGATCGTTCGTACCCGTGAAGAGTTCGAAGCACTCCAGGCACAGATTGACGCAGACCCGGAATTTACCCCGCTGGTACTGGGCCTGTTCTCCCGCGACGACATCTTCAACGATGAGACTGAAGAAGAACTGATCCGGGCCGGTCTGGTTCAGGACGACATGAGGGACACAAAGGAAGGCCGCCTGATCCTGTGGGGTGGCTTCCCGGGTACACCGGGTTACAACCCGCCGACCGTTGCTGAAATGAACGCAGTGGCACTGGAAGTGCTCAACCGCCACAGCGCACAGGCCAACATGCCGTTCTTCCTCGTCAGCGAGTCTGAGAGTAACGATAACCTGCCGAACAACACGAATGCGATTGGTATGCTCAATGCCATCAAGCGTGCGGACGATGCCATCGGTGTCTTCAGTGATTTTGTTACAGCAAACCCGAACACTCTGCTCATCACCACTGCCGACAGTGACGGTGGGGCGCCGCAGGTCTTCAGCCCGGCCCCGGTTGATTATGGTGGCAATGTGACCGCGAGTGGGGGGAACCCGACCAACACTGGCAGGGACTTCGGCTTCCCGCTGGACGGCATCGAAGGTCAGGCGACTGCCGCTTTCATCGCTGCGCCGAACGCCTTCGGTGACGAAATTGACTTCGCTATTGGCTGGCCGGGTGGCAACGACGTGGCCGGTGCCATCCTCAGCCGTGCTGAAGGCCTGAACAGCGACATGCTGCGCACCGAGTTCAGCGCACAGTTCGACAGCACCGACGTGTACCGCCTGATGTACGCGACACTGTTCGGTGAAATGCTGCCGACCACCTACGGTGAAATGGCACCCACACGCGGCGAGTAATTCCGCAACGCGCGATCTACCGGGGTGCCCGTGCGGGGGTACCCCACCTCCACGCACAACTCTCACCCACCCTTGACACGCTGTGCTATACTACTTGTCCCCCTGTTTTAACGAAGCAAAGTATGAGAGGTAACTGCGCGTGAGTATGATTCCTATGGTGCTGCCGCGCCGCGTCGAATCCGAAATCACCGAGAGCGAATATGGCAGGTTCATCATCAGCCCGCTGGAACGTGGCTACGGCTTTACGCTGGGCGCGTCTTTGAAGCGTGTGCTGCTGTCTTCTATGAACGGTGCTGCTGTTACCGGCTTCCGTGTGAACGAAGGGCTGCCCCCCTACGCACAGATCCCCGGCGTGCGTGAGGACATGGCCCGCCTGATGTTGCAGGTCAAGCAAATCCGCCCCACTGTTGCCGGGAAAGCCACCGAACCGATCACCCTGCGCCTGGAGCACTCTGGCGCTGGAACGGTACACGCCAGCGAGATCATGTGCCCGCCCAACGTGCGCATCCTGAACCCGGAACTCTACCTGTTCACCGCGACGGAAGGCCGCGTGGAAATCGAACTGGTGGTAGAGCAGGGCGGCGGCTATCTATCCGCAGAGCCAGACGGCGAAGCCTTTGATGGGTTTGTGCCGCTGGATGCCAACTTCAGCCCGATTACGCGCGTGGTCTACGATGTAGACGCCGCGCGTGTTCGCCAGAAGACGAACTATGACAAGCTGATTCTTGAGATCTGGACGGATGGCACACTGGCCCCGGAAAAAGCACTGGGCAATGCGTCTATCGTGATGATCCGCTACCTGCTGCCCTTTGACCCGGAAAGCGCCGGCCTGCTGGAAGACCCAACCAACTTTTTGCCGCCGCCAGAGCCAGAAGTGGAAGACCCGAACCCACTCTACGACGTGCCGATTGAGGTACTTGACCTGAGTACGCGCGTGTTTAACAGCCTGCGCCGCACCGGGATTACGTCTGTGGGTGATGTAATTGACATGCTGGAGCGCGGCGAAGACGCGATGCTGGCAATCCGTAACTTCGGGCAAACGTCACTGGACGAACTGAAAGAGAAACTCATCGAAAACGGGTATCTCTCCGATGGTGAGGACGAAGAAGAAGGCGACGAGGAATAGTTATCGTCGTTTTGTGGGGCATGGCAGACACGCCAGGCCCCGGCCCGTCTTATTCCACGTAGAACCCCGCAGACTGCGGTACACACCCCGCGTCTACTGCCGCCCCCGGTTCATCCATAAACGCAGCAGCAAGATCAGCGGCGCACCCTTCAGTGCCGGTTTCACTGTGCCCACCAAACGGGAACACCACATGCTGCCCATTGCTCAGGCCCTCCAGTGCGCTGTCGCCATAGCTCGGCGGCGTCACCGGATCATATCCACCGGAAATCAACAGCGTGGGGATGTCGCTCTGCACACGCTGGCTTTCAATCGCAGGCTGTGTCTCTACAAACCAGATGTCACAGTCAAACACAGGCGACTCTGCCGAGATATACAGCCAGTCGAACAATTCTTCGGGCGCGGTTGCGTCAATGGTGTCGTAAGCCGCGTCAAGGTCGTTAAAGGGGATTTCCTCCGCACACTCTACAGAGCTGTACATGCCCTCGCTGTCGGTGATGTCCCCCACTTCGTCAGTGTAGTCGTATACCATATCAGACTCAAACACGGACTCCGGGCCCTCTTCAAATTCACCGTTCCAGCTCTCCGGCGTGTAGAATCCCTGCATGATGTCGTAGCCGTCCTGCAAATCGAACTCATCCTGTGCATTTGCCAGCAGCGTAATGCCCAGCGGCAACATGGGGATGGCGCTGCTGTTATACAACGTCTGGAATAGTGCGCCGGCAATGTCATCGCCATACAGTTCCAGTTCATATACGTCGAAGCCGTCATCGTACTCAAACACAGGCGGGTTGTTGTTAAACTCGTCAATCACAAACAGGAAGTCTTCGCGCAGGTTCGGGTAGGCACTGCTACAGGCTGCATCGGCGGCACACTGGTCAAACAGGTAGTTAAAGGCACTCAACGTATCCGTCACGCCACTTTCCACACTGTCCACCTCTGGCGGGAACACCGAGTCAATCACTGCCGCACGGATGCCCTCCGGGTAGTCACGCATCACTGTTAGCGCGAGGCGCGTACCATAGGAAATACCCCACAGGTTCACCTCGTCATAGCCCAGCGCAATCCGCAGGTCATTCACATCGGCGGCACTATCAGCACTGTTATACTGATCCAGATCCACGCCCTCGCTCAGTAGCCGCTCAAAACAGTCCGCAAACGGATCGCCGTCATACTCAAAATCTTCCATTTCGTAGCAGTTCAGGCTGGGCAGGCTGAACCCCGTCCCGCGTTGATCCAGCAGAATCACATCACGGTTGCCACGCAGCGGGTGTGTCTGGAAGTCCTGCGCGGCATACAGGCCACTTCCACCGGGGCCGCCCTCAAGGTAGATAACCGGGTCGGGTTCCGGGGAACCATTGGCTGCCGGGATAATCGCCACGGCCAGTTCCACCTCTGCGCCACCGGGGTTATCCCGGTCTTCTGGCACAATCAGGGTACCGCAGGCAATATCAAGGCCATCGGTCGGGAACGGACAGTCACCCGGTTCATAAACAGGGTCATAGCCCTGCGCCGCCACTGGAATCGCAACGAGCAGTAGCAGGACGCTTATCATCATTACACGCATTGTTTTAACCTTTCGGTAGTGGAGGTATATAAAGAGTATATCGCTGTTGTCTCAATTGTGCGCGAGATTTGCCGCTCAATATTGTCCGGCAAGGGCATGTTCGTGGTAGATTAATGAGCATGACCTCTACTGATACAGAACCGATTGGATCTTCATGAATGATGAACTGAGTGCGCAGCTTACGCGCATTGGCTACCGCATCCCGACGTATTTGCAGCCCCACCTGATGATTGTGACGGAACACGACACCCTCAAAACGGAAGGTGAACCGGGCCTGTTCCAGTTAAACGTCCCGGCACCGCAGCTTGACCTGTATGCCGGGGGGGAGGATGGCGTGCTGCTGCGTCGGCTGCGCTGGCAGCCAGATACGCTGGAGTGGGACGGCAGCGTAAATATTGCCGGGAGCGTGGACAGCCTGACGATTGTCGAGATTAACGGGCTGCCGCTAACGGTGTTGAGTGTGGTGGGTGTGCCTCTGCTGCCGGACGTAACACCATACGCAACGGCAACGGCCCGCCAGAATATGGAGATGGTGCCCCCGACATTTGAAGACGGCGCAATACAGACTGAGGAGGCCTTTTACACATTCCTTGCCCCGGAAGACAGTCCGCTTGTCACACTGGCAGAAAACGCGCTAATGAACCGGCTGCGGCTATGGCTGTATGGCACTGTCGCAGCGGACGAAACTGGCTGGGGAGAGCATTTTGCGGTACCCGTCGTGCTGGAATCAGCGACGCTGTTTGCACCGCTGTAGCTACGGCTTGCATTCAACGGTGATGTGCTGGAAGATGGTTGTGATTTGTGGGGAACGGCGAGGCAACCAACGATGAAAACACATACCCTGATAGTGCTGCTGGCGGTTTTGATGCTGGCTGCCTGCGCAGAGCAGCCCGCGCCCCCCACGGCATTTTCTATGCCCACGCTGGCCCTGCTAACCACCAGCACACCGGCTCCCATCGCAGCGGCAGACAGCCCGGTAGCCCCCGCGCAGGAAGCAACAGACATTCCCATTGCGACTGCCCCCGGTACCTCCACCAGCACAGCCGCCCCCACAGTCACGGGCACAGCCACCCTCTCGCCGGAACCGGCCATCACTGTAACGGCCAGCGCGACAATCACCGACACGCCCTCACCCACCATGACAGCGACAGCTCGCGCCATCAGCAGCCTGGAGCAACTGGGGCAACTGGCAAAACAGGCCACCGTCCTGCCGCGAGACTACGCCATTGACGGGACGCCAATCCTGCCGGGTGTGAACATCCCGATTGTGGGCACGCCCGATGACCTGCCCACATTGCTGGATTTCTTCGAAGGATTACCCGGCGCACCGGACATCGAAAGCCTGCTCTCTGGCGGCACGGGCGATGTCTTCACAGATGCGACAGCGTGCGAAAACCCGGCACCGGGGGGCTTTGGCACACTGGAAAACGAAGACTTTACCGTGCGGGCACTGCTTGGCTGCCCACAGAGCAACCCGCCCACCGTTACCACAGCCAGTAGTGCCTACCAGACGTTCGAGCGCGGGTTTATGCTCTGGGTGGATACGCCCGGTACCGGCACCATCTATGTGGGGCTGGACAGCGGCACCTACCAGACCTACCCGGACACATGGAATGCCGATAGCGACCCGGTAAGCGGCAACAACACCCCGCCAGACGCCGCGCTCAGTGAGCCGATACGCGGTTTTGGCAAGGTGTGGCGAGATAACCCGCCAGTGCGCGATGCACTGGGGTGGGCCACATCGCCAGAGCGCGGCGATACCACCGCTTACCTGCTCTATCAGCAGGGCACACTGCTATATACCCCGCAGCGGGGCGAGATTATTGCGTTCGGGGGGAGTGGGGGCTGGCGTGGCTATGCAGGGAGCTACTGAGCGGTTCTGTTTATAAAATCATATAGAAGATTCCTGCACAGAATATAATATTCCAGTACACGGGTATCAATCCGGGTTGGCTGTGAGCGTGGTGTCCTCCAAATTTTGTGTAATGGACGCTGTGGGGACAGGAACGCTGCTACAGTATATTGTGGGGAGATGTCTCATCTGTGTTTCCCCGGCTTCGATGGTGGCAGGTCACAGCCGGACTGCCACACACGCTTCTATCAATGGATTCAGGATACTTGCACCTATGGCTGAACATAACAGCAAGCAAAAGCAACAAACACAAACACCCGATGCGGGCAAAAAACAGGGCGCAAAGCCTGCGGGCCAGGAAAGCCCGCTCTGGGAAGTCTATGATATGGCCCAGAACACGCCAGATATGCTGAACCAGAAGCAGATCATGCAGCTTCAGCGTAGCATTGGCAACCATGCCACGGGCCAACTGCTGCATCGGCAGACTGCCACAGCACCTGCTCCACCAGCAAAGAAATCGTCGGTGATGGTTGCTACTGTAGTTGGGGATGATGCGGCTGACGGCGACATGGCAGTGGAAGCCGACGGCGACATGACAATCCAGCGTGATACTGCCACCGTAAAGACCAAGCTCGGTGGCGGCGGCAGCAGGCGTGTTTTCAGTTCCGGGGGGCAGGAAATGGGCAGACTACCCGGAGGCAGCAAGATAGAGGTTGACCTTGATAACAAGGCGACCATTGAAGGTAATGAATGCGTCGCCATCAAAGAGGTCATCAGCGTGGCTTCCAAAGGCGATGCAGTTCAAACGGCAGATGATTTCGAAGGTTATTTCATCAAGTCCAAGAACATCAAGGTTCTCAAGCCAGAAGACAACGCGAAAGTTGCCGAACAACTCAAGTCCTACGATCCTGAAGCCGAGCCAGAGCTTGAGGCCGAGCCAGTGAAGACCAATAAGGTTGGTGACTTCGGCAATATCGGCACAGCCAAGAACGCAGCCATGAACGCGAACACGGCTAAAACTGCGGTAGATGCCAGCACAGAACTGGCGACCGGTACCTCCGCCAGCGATAAGCTGGAGGAAGCCGCTTCAGAGAAGTTCAGTTCTGCGCTGAACAGTGCTGGCAGCAATCTATCGAAGGCGTTGGGCGTAGCGGCTGATGATTCAGGTAACGGTGGCGATCCGGGTGTGCTGGATCAACTGGCCGAGGCACTTAACAATATCTTCGGCGAGATTGGTACAGTGCTGGGTGTAGCTGCTGACGCAGCCAGCGTTATCGGTGGGGCAATCTTCAAGGTCGGCAAAGCCTTCTGGGACATGCGCGGTAAGTACAAGAAATGGAAGACATACAAAGAAACAGCTAAGACTGCTTTCAGCTACCTCG
>JBCCQC010000110.1:0-9570 GCA_039024535.1 Chloroflexota bacterium | reverse complement strand
TATTCCATCACACACATAATCAACATACGGTTGATGGTATCATAACTGCCATGCATCGGCAGACGCCGATTTCTGTACGAAGGTAAGGCAATTGTGAGATGTTGATTCCCCTGTTCGAGCGCCGTTTCGGTCTGCTGGCGCACTGCGCGTTGTTCGCTACCGGCATGATTTACCAGACATGGCTGCGCATTGACCTGTTCCGCAGTGGCGATTACATCGCGCAGACGGCACCGTTTGTGATTTTGCGCTGGTTTGCACTGCTATGGAGCCTGATACTGATATTTCATGTGTGTACGGTACTGTTGTACAGAGGGTTTGACACCGACTGGCGGCGTTTTGCGTACATGCGGCGGCACCTGCTGCGGGATCTGCACATCGGGGTGTTTCTGGGGGTGTCGGCCTATCTGTGGTCGCTGGTACTGAGTGTCGCAATTGTGTGGGGTGGTGGATTGCTCCTTGGAACCGCAACAGCGCGTGTGCTCATCATCACATCGGTGTGGGGTATCTTTATTATCCTTCACCAGATTGCCGTATTCGAGATGGATCACCGCGCCGGTACGCAATGATCCATCCCTGTAGCGACTACGGCCCTGTGCTGAGCAGTGGATCACCCATTTCAAGCAGGTACACGCCAATTAAGCCGAGCACACCGGACAGAATGACATAGTACAGGGTTGGAATGACGGTTTTCCTCAGCAGTGCGCCCTCACGGCCCAGCAAACCAACAGTGGCCGCTGCCGCCACAATATTATGAATCGCAATCATGTTCCCTGCTGCTGCGCCAACCGCCTGTAACGCCACAATGAACGCCCCCGGCATAGCGAGTTGCTCCGCAATGCTGAACTGAAACAGACTGAACATCAGGTTGCTGATGGTGTTGCTGCCAGCAATAAACGCCCCCAGCGCACCAATAGCCGGCGCAAACAACGGCCAGATGCCCCCCACACTGGCGGCGGCCCACTCTGCCATTGCAATAGGCATACCGGGCAGGTCACTGGCGTTGAAGCCGGAGTTGATATAGACACGTACCATCGGAACTGCGAACAGCAGCACGAACCCTGCACCCAGCAGAATCCCGCTCGCCTCGCTGATGGCCCCGCGCACCTGCGATAGACCCATGCGATGCAAGCCAATGGTGAGAATAACGACCAGGATCAGCACGGCAGCGGGCAGGTAAAGCGGCGTGGTGGAAGCAGAAATGGACGTGCCAAATATAGATTGCCATTCGATGCGGAGCGCGTTTTGCAGCCATGCTCCGATTCCGAGAGCCGGAATGCGCGTGATGACCAGACCAATTGCCAGCAGGCCATAGGGCAACCACGACATCCACAGAGAGAGCGCCGGTTTTTGTTCGGTGTCTTCAGTATCGGTATCCAGTGTGCCGAGCCACTCCTGCGGCCAGTTTGCCCTGACGGGAAAATCCCATGTGTTAGCGGGGATGAGGAAGCCGCGCCGGGTGGCCGTGATAACAATCGCGAGGCCGACCAGCGCCCCGATCAGTGACGGGAACTCTGGCCCCAGCAGCACACCCGTGAGCATGTAGGGAATCGTAAACGCAACACCACTGAACAGCGCAAATGGCAGAACAGATAATCCCTCTGTCCATGAGCGCTTTTCCCCGAAGAAGCGCGTCATCATGACCACCATCAACACAGGCATTACCGTGCCCACGATACCGTGCGTGATGGCTGCAAGGGCAGTGATGCGCTGGCGATAGTCCGCGAAAGTTAAGCCGACTTCACCAAGCTGCTGTGTGAGTTCTGGCGTTTGCAACCCACCCGTTACACCGATCAAAACCGGCGTGCCCACCGCACCAAACGTCACCGCTGTGCTCTGCACCATCAACCCGATCATCACCGCCGCCATTGCAGGGAAGCGCAGCGCGACCAGCAGCGGCGCGACGATTGCGGCTGGCGTCCCGAAACCAGAAGCCCCCTCCAGAAAAGAGCCAAACAACCACGCGATGATAATCACCTGCACGCGGCGGTCTGCGCTCAAATCCGTGAACATCTGCCGGATGACTTCAATTGCGCCAGATTGTTTCAGCGTTGCCAGCAGCAAAATAGCGCCAAAGACAATCAGCAGAATATCGAAGGTGATGAAAAGCCCCTGAATCGTAGACGCAGCTACCACCGTCGGGGACATGCGCCAGAATACCAGAGCGATCACGACAGTTACGATGTAAACAAGTGGCATCACCCGCTTTGCTGGCCACTGTAAACCAACCAGAAGGCCCGCCGCCGTCAGAATAGGAAGGGCTGCCAGTAGTGCCTGTAAGTAAAGAGCCATAATCCCCCTGAAATACGCTATCCAATTACAGATAGAATCACGATGATCCGAAATCGTTCTACACAGTCTACATCACTCGCTGACCGTGACAAGCGCATAGTTACCGGGCCGTTTTATTGTCATGATGGTTCTATGAGCGTAGGCTGTTCTTAGCAGATTCAAACGAGTGGCAGGAACAACGTCATGTACAATGTTACCCGTAACCATAATGGCAGAGTTGAGAGCACACACATGCAGGCCTTCCCCACAATGCACACGACCGACACCACCGGCACTATCAAGCGACTGATTGACAATGTACAGCAGGCCGTGGTGATCGACACGGCGACGTTCGAACTGATGCTGGCGGCGATGCTGGCGGGCGGCCACGTGCTGCTGGAAGATGTTCCTGGCACCGGCAAAACCATGATCGCCAAAGCACTCGCAAAGAGCATCCATGCCGATTTCAAGCGCGTGCAGTGTACGCCAGACCTGCTTCCATCGGATATTACTGGCAGCGCCGTTTACAATCAGCGTGAGCAGACGTTTGAGTTCGTGGCGGGGCCGGTGTTTGCCAACATTGTCCTCGTAGACGAAATTAACCGCGCTTCGCCGCGCACGCAGTCCAGCTTGCTGGAAGCAATGGCCGAGCAGCAGGTGACTGCCGATGGTTTTACCCGCAAACTGCCAGACCCGTTCTTCCTGATCGCCACGCAGAACCCGGTAGAAATGTCCGGGACGTTCCCGCTGCCAGAGGCGCAGCTTGACCGCTTCCTGATGATGCTGGAAATCGGCTACCCGGAATACATTGATGAGGTGATGATCCTTGAACGTGAGGAACACACTAACCCGCTGGAAAACGTGGAACCTGTGTTGGAGCTTGATGATGTGCTGGAACTCCGTGCCGCCGCCCGCCGCGTGGATGTAATGCGCTCTCTCAAGGAATACATCGTCAAAGTGAACCATGCCACGCGCACCCACGAAAACCTTGTGCTGGGTATGAGTCCGCGTGCAGGTGTGGCGATGCAACGGGTCAGTCAGGCGCTCGCCCTGATTCGGGGCCGCGACTACGCCACACCGGACGACATCAAAACCGCTGCTACCGCTGTGATGCCACACCGCATCCTCAGCCGTGACCGGCGCACGGAAACAGCCCGCGACATTGTGCAGGACATCCTGAAAAGTGTGCCCGTTCCCGTTGAGTAAAGCGCTGTGTATCCCTACTCGGAATACCCGCTGCTGTGGATGAAGGGCCTTGTGGATGTGCAGTTGTTCGGGGCCGTGTACCTGCTGCTGCAACGCGCTTACGACTTACCGTGGCGAGAACCTGTCGTTAACGCGGGCACAGCCGTTGTAATGATCGGATGGTTCATTCCGCTTATGCTGGCGCTGTACCTGTGGGCCTTCACCTACCCGGTAGCCCGGTTCGAACGGCTGGAGCGCATCAGTACGGCGGCAATGATGCTGGCATTTTTGAGCGTACTGCTGCTGCCCATAGTCGGCACCGCGTTTGCACAGTCACTGCTGGCTCACGCGGCGCTCGGATGGCATCCAGGCATTGGATTCGTCGCTGCACTGCTGGTCACAGTCTTAATCAGCATGGGAGGCGCAACGCTTGTGCAGATTATGATTACAGCAGCAGCCACACGCAGACATGAAAAACGGGTCGCACAATCAAGAGCCAGAATGAAAGCGAGAGAATAACCGTATGCCGAAAGTTACCGGGCGCTTTTACACATTCATCATCGTGGCATTTTTGCTGTATCTGGCGGCGAACCAGACGCAGGTTAACTGGCTGTATGTGACCAGTGCGCTGATTGCCGGGGTGGTGCCGACAGCGTTCTTCCTGAACCGGGGCGCACTCCACAACATTACCGGGGAGCGTGTGATTGACGATGGCGACCCCTATCAGGAGTTCCATGAGGCCGACGAGGTAGACATCGCGCTCACAATCAAAGCGGCAAAACGCCGTGCGGGGGTTCATCTGGATGTAACCGAAGCATCACCACTGGCTTCGCCGGATGACGATAACCGCAGCGTGAGTGTATTTGTGCCGATGCTCCCGGCAGGCAACGAGGTCACGATTAACTACACACAGACTATTGACCGACGCGGGTTACACACCTTCCCGCCTGTGCAGATGAAAACCCGTGCGCCGTTCGGTCTGTTCCAGCGCTCTGGCGAAATAGACGTGCCTACATCGGTGCTGGTTTACCCGGAGGTGCGCAAACTGACTGCGCTGGACTTTCTCGACCGGCAGCCCGCCGCGCAAATTACCAGCCAGCGTGCCGGACTCGGCAATGAAGTCATCGGGGTACGGCCCTACCGTCCCGGAGACTCGCCCCGCCACATTCACTGGCGCAGCGTGGCGCGTACCGGGCGGCTGGTGAGCAAAGAATTTGCCGAAGAAACACAGCCGGGTGTTTCCATAGTCATTGACCGCTATATGCCACCGGATGTAGCCCACCACCCGAAGCACAACCCGTTCGAACTGGGGATTAAAGCCGCTGTTAGCATCGCAGAGTATGCACTGCGACAACGCTACCCGGTTTACATTCACGCCGATGACAGCGAGTTTTCAGTGCCCTACGGCGCTGTTACATGGGATGCGCTGATGCAGTACACGGCGCGTGTGCCACAGGCGGCAGAACCGACATTTACAGATTTGATTGAGGCGGGGGGCTTCCGACAATATGTGGTTGTCGTGGTCGCTCACGCTGACGAGGCGCTGCTGACGCCGTTGATTGGTCTGAAGTATGGAGGGGCCAATGTGCTGGCCGTCGTGCCGGATGCATCAACGTTCCCCGCAGGACAACCGCGCAGCAATCTGGTTGATGCACTGCACGCAGAACATATTCCGGCAGTGGAACTGACATACAGTGAAGACTGGGCTACGCAGATTGCGGATTACCGCATGGTAATGAGTACGTAGAAGGGCGGCACTGTTGTGCCACCCTCAGTGATCCTACAGATCGTAGTCTCGTTCGCGTTCAACTTCGAGAATGATGAACTCCATCACAATACCGAGGACGATCATACCGATGAACACAACCAGTGCCAGCGACAATTCGGCCATCGGAAGGGCAGAGATCATGGAAACCATGAACAGAACTGCCGGAACCACCAGTGCCAGTACAAGTACGGTATTCCGGATTTGCTTCAGAGTGATTGTCCGACCAGTCATAGTTTCGCTCCTTTCGAAGCACTATTTGTTGTTACCTTAAGTAAATCATAAAAATGTATTAAATGCGTATGAGTCATGTCACGTTGGCGTGTGACACCCGTCAATATCATAGGCAGTGCCAGCGACACTGCCCGGAAAACATGTTATTGCCTGAATATTTTGTTTCTTATCTCACGGATCGTCAGTTCGACAATCACAGTGAGCACCAGCAGACCGATAAAGCTGACGACTGCGAGAGTCGCGGTCAGCTCTGGCACAACATTCAGAAAAAATAGCCCCACGAGGGCAAGCGGCACAATGAAAGTTAAAACAAAAACATATTTACGGATAGTCTTGAGTGAGTTCAACCTCTTCTCTGTCATGGGTGTACTCCTTTCGAAGCACTATTTAGCGTTACCTTAATTAGACCATGACATTGTTTTAAACGCATATGAAATTTATCGTCCGAACACGTGACATCCGTGGAGTCATCGCACTATGAAACTCAAATTCCAGCTTCCGTTTAACTTCAGCCGTGACCCCGAACCCTCTGCACGGCTGCGCACACTTGCCGCTGCCACCCAGATTACCGGCATGACCGCCGCTGCGATGGTTACGGGCCTGTGGTTGCCGTGGGCCATCAGTATTGCGCTGCTCATTCCCGGCAACATCTACGCGCAGCGGGCCACAGCCAGCGGAGATCGGCGGCGATGGGTGCGTGCATTGGCTTTCGTTGGGTTTCATATCACGTTCTTCTGGATGTTCTTCGGCATTTTCACAGGCCAGCCTTACCCGCAGGCACAGTTTGCGATGCTGGCAACTGCTGTTGTTTCGCTGGAAATCTGGAGCCGCATGAATCTCAGCGCATCTATCGGGCTGGGGCTGGCGAACCTGTACGTTGCCGCTACGCTCAGCCGGGGCTATGAGTTTTTTGCATTCCTGCTGGTGTATCTGGGATTGTGGCTGGCTTACCTGTGGACGGCAGACAGTATTGATGGATGCCGCGCCAACACCGTAATCCCCGTGGCGCAGGCAAAACCACAGCAGCAGTCTGCACGCCGCCGGGTACCGTTGGCCGGGTGGGTAACGCGCGTCGCGCTGGTGATGGTCTTCGCGTTCCCGGTGATTTTCGTGCTGGTGCCGCGTTATGCAGGGCGTCCGTTGTTCATGCCGGTAACGCTGCGTGTGCCTGTTGCACAGGAACCCACTGCCAGCGTGATTAACCCGGCTGTGCCGCTGGTACAGATCCAGGGTGAGGTGAACCGGGGTGAGAGTGACTACTACTTTGGTTTTGCAGATCAGGTGGACTTGAGCTATCGCGGTGGCCTGAGCAACACCGTCATGATGCTGGTCAAAAGCCCCGCGTGGAGCTACTGGCGTGGCTATGCGCTGGACGAGTACAACGGGCGCACGTGGCGGCAATCTGATGAGCAACTCGAAACGGTAGAACCAACCTTTCTGAATGCAGCATTCTTCCTCGATAACGACGAAGCCGACGGTTACAACGGCGAGTGGTTCGTGCAGAGCTTTTACATCATGCAGGACATGCCGAACATCATCTGGTCTGGCGGTACCCCATTTGAACTCTACTTCGCAGCCAATGAGATTGGCGTGGACATCACCGACGGCATTCGCGTGGGAACCTCATTGACAGCCGGCACAACCTACTCAGTTGTTTCAAATCGTGTGGACTTTGAGCCGGATGTGCTGCGGGCAGCCACTGGCGAAATCCCTGCGGACATTTCCGAAATGTACCTGCAACTGCCAGATACCGTCACCGAACGTACACGCGAACTGGCTCGGACGCTTACAGAAGACCTGCCGAGTGATTACGATAAAGCTGTGGCGATTCGGGATCACCTGCTGACCTACGAGTATGACTTTTTCCCGCCGCCACAGCCGCCCAACAGTGACGCGGTGGATATGTTCCTGTTCGAAGACCAGCGCGGAGTCTGCGAGCACTATGTTAGCTCTATGGTGGTCATGCTGCGCACGCTGGACATCCCGGCGCGGTTTGTGGTGGGCTACGGCAGCGGCGACTATAACCCGCTCAGTGGCTATTACACCGTCCGTGCCAATGACGCCCACGCATGGGTAGAGGCGTACTTTCCGGGGCAGGGCTGGGTACCGTTTGACCCGACACCGGGCTGGACGGGCGACCCGCTGAGTGGGCCAGTAGATGAGTGGATGTTCTCACGCGCACTGGAAGGTGCTAACCTGCCGCTGCCGTCACTGGATGAAGTGGGCGCGTTTGCCGGGGGCCTGCTGGCGATCATTGGCAGTGTGATCGTGCCGATAGGTGCTGTGGCGTTTGTGGCAGGCATGGGCGTGTTTGCGTTCTGGCTGCTGCGCCGTTACCAGCGCACACGGCCCACTCGCTACCACACCGATCCTTCGCGTAAAGCTGTGTTCCGTGCCTACCGCCGGGCGCAGTTCTGGCTGCGGGCACGGCGTCTATCATGGCAAACCGTCAGTGAACACACCAGTGAACACGAGCACCTGAGTAAACTACGTGAGGCTGTAGAAATCGCGGCCTATCGCGCACAGCCACTGGATGCGGAAACCGTGGAGCAGGCTCGTAGCTGGCGTAACAGCAAAACAAACACAAAATGAACACCTTTCATGCGATTAACCGGCCTGCTGCTGCAAGTCAGTACGTCAAATCGCAGAAGACATGTTAAAATATGTCAATGGACAGGTAATTTGCAGTGTGGTGCTTGTAGACTTTTCCTTCAAAATTTATACTACGGGTTATACCACAATACCCTCCTGACAGAAAACGCTAGCGACACGAGGATAACTGAACATGGTTGATCGACCCGGTGCGACATCATCTCGATTGAAAAAACTGGGGCAAACGGGGGGACTCAAGTCTCTTTCTAAATCTGCCCCTGCTGCCGAACCTGCCCCCACGATAGCAGAAGAAGTCTCTGAGGCGTGGTCTCCGCCACCTCTGCGCAGTGTAGAAGACACTGGCCTGAATATGCTGCAACTTGCAGATCTTGTACTCAAGATCCTGTATTACAACGGCGTACTGGTCGGCTCTGAAGTCGCCGAAATCATCCGCCTGCCCTACCAGAATGTGCTTGACCCGGTTATGGAATTCCTGAAGCGCGAAAAGTTTGTAGAGATCAGTGGTGGTGGGCAGCTTGGCCCGTCATCGTATCGCTATAAACTGGGCGAAAAAGGTACTGGCAAAGCACGCGAAGCGCTGGAAAAGTCGGCATATGCTGGCCCGGCCCCGGTACCGATCGAAACGTATGTGGACGCCATGCATAAGCAGAACGACCGCAACAAGACAGTGAACGAGAAGCTGCTCAAGCGTGTGCTCGAAAATCTTGTGGTGGGCGAGGACATGCTGGACAAGATCGGCCCGGCCATTAACTCCAAGCGGTCAATCTTCCTTTATGGCCCGCCGGGGAACGGTAAGACAACCCTGTCAGAAAAGATCGGGCGGCTGGTGCTGGGCGATGATAGGTTCAGCCCTTAAGCGGTTGATGAGAACGGCCAGGTGAAGCAGGTCTTCGATACTATCAACCATGAGCCATCTGAGAACCAGACGACGAAGAAACTGGGGACGGGTCTGGTCAATGACCCGCGCTGGGTGCGCATCAAGCGCCCGATGATTATGGTGGGTGGTGAGCTGACGATGGCCGGCCTTGACCTGGTGTTTGACGACATCAACAAATACTATGAAGCCCCCTTCCAGATGAAGGCCAACGGCGGCATGTTCCTCATTGACGACTTTGGCCGCCAGCAGGTGCGCCCGGTAGACCTGCTGAACCGCTGGATTGTACCGCTGGAAAAAGGCGTGGACTTCCTCACACTGGCGAACGGCCAGAAGATCGAGATGCCTTTCTACGTCATGATCGTATTCTCCACGAACCTTGACCCGAAAGACCTTGTTGACGAGGCGTTCCTGCGTCGTATTCGCTACACAATTGAAGTCGGCAACCCGACACCAGAACAGCATAAGGCTGTGTTCAAGATTATGTGTAAGATTATGAAGGTGCCCTATGATGAGGATGGCTACCGTTACCTCATCAAAGAGTGGTACATCCGCCGTGACCGTGACCTGCGCTTTGTCCATCCGCGTGACATTCTTTCCCAGTTGCTGGACATTGCCGCCTACCGGGAAG